>CALCSP010000790.1 GCA_937893785.1 uncultured Verrucomicrobiales bacterium | reverse complement strand
TGGGGATGCAAAGTTGGCCAACCGGATGGCTGATCGCCTGCTGGAGGAGGGGATTTATGTAATTGCCTTTAGTTATCCAGTGGTACCCAAGGGAATGGCGCGGATTCGCTGCCAGTTGTCAGCTGCACTTAATAAGAGTGATCTTGAGCTTGCGGTAGAAAAATTTGTCATGGTAAAAAAGGAACTAGAAATATGATAAAGGAACTTGTAGCGCGGCATGAGGATGCCTCTATCAACGCAGCTGTCGATGTCTTTGTTCCCGATGGTGAGGATATCGGTGAGGCTTTTGCAAGGACTACGCATTTGGCGATTGGGGCTCATCCCGATGATCTCGAGATCATGGCGTATCACGGAATTGCCAAGTGCTATGGTGAGTCTGGGGAGTGGTTTTGCGGTGTAACCTGCACTGACGGTGCCGGCAGTTCGCGGGTTGGTCCATACGCAAAATATACGGACCTAGAAATGGTTGCCATTCGTCAGGAGGAGCAACGGCAAGCTGCAATGGTTGGCAAATATGCAGCGATGGTGCAGTTGTGCCTGCCCAGTTCGGCAATCAAGGAGCCGGGCGGTGCGTTGGTCCTTAAGGATGACTTGGCAGATATTCTCAAGCAAGCAAGGCCCGAGGTGGTCTACACTCACAACCCAGCCGACAAACATTCTACTCATATTGCCGTTCTCCAGGGAGCGATCCGTGCAATGCATACCCTTGCGCCGGAGGCGCGGCCTAAGCTTGTTTACGGTTGTGAGGTATGGAGGGACCTAGATTGGCTGCCGGACGAGGACAAGGTCGTGCTTGATGTTAGCCAGAGGGAGAATCTGGCTAATGCCCTTGTTGGTGTTTATGATAGCCAGATTACCGGCGGGAAACGTTATGACCGTGCAGCGGTGGGAAGGCGCTATGCCAATGCGACGTTCTTTTATGCCAAGGCTCAGGACAAGATCGAGCAGGTTACTTTTGCCATGGATCTCACGCCACTGGTTCAGGATGAGTCCATTGATCTCACTGATTATGTCATGGGCTACATCAATAAGTTTGGCGATGATGTAAGGTCTAAGCTCGAGCGCTATTTTTCACATTGATTTTGTGGGCGAAGCCCGTTGTTAGTCATGGAAGTTATTATTCAACAAAGTCCTGCGGATTGTGCCGCCTTGGGGGCTCGAATTATCGGTAAACTGGTGAAGCAAAAAGCTGACGCTGTACTTGGCCTTGCCACGGGAAGTACTCCTTTGCCGCTGTATGGTGAATTGGTGCGTTTACACAAGGACGGCAATCTGGATTTTTCCGGTGTCACCAGCTTCAACCTTGATGAATATATCGGTTTGTCCGGCGATCATCCCTGTTCCTACCGCTACTTCATGCAACAGGAACTCTTCAAGGATATCAATATTGAGCCTGACAGGACACACGTGCCTGATGGGCTTGCTCATGATATTGCCCGGCATTGTCTCGCTTATGAGCAGGCCATTCTTGACTGTGGGGGTATAGACCTGCAAATCCTTGGCCTGGGAACGGATGGACACATAGGGTTCAATGAACCGGGATCTTCCTTGGGATCGCGCACCAGGATCAAGACCCTTACAGGAAAAACGCGTGAAGATAATGCGCGTTTTTTTGAAACGATTGATGAGGTGCCTCGGCATTGCATCACGATGGGGGTTGCCACGATCATGGATTGTCGGCAGATTCTGCTATTTGCCTTTGGTGAGGGAAAGGC
>CALCSP010000789.1 GCA_937893785.1 uncultured Verrucomicrobiales bacterium | reverse complement strand
GGTTATTCCTTGGCGCTTACCAGTGGCAATGATTGGGTTGGAGGATTATCCGCATTCTTTGGTCAAGGCCTGACCACCGCTGACTCCGGAGGAACTGATATACCGGATATTTTGACCTTTGCCTTCCAGATGACCTTTTTCATCATCACTCCGGCACTGGTCGTGGGCACCTTCGTTGAGCGGGTCAAGTTCTCAGCTGTGATGCTTTTTGCCATCCTCTGGGGCCTGTTTTGCTACGCTCCCATCTGTAACATGGTCTGGAACGGCGGGCTGATGTATAATGATGGCGATCAAGAGAACTTCTTGATGGGTAAAGGGGAAGGCGTCATTGACCTTGCTGGCGGAATCGTGGTGCATATCACGGCTGGTATTGCGGCTCTTATCTTTTGTATCATGGTTGGGCCTCGTAAGGAGTCATCCCCACCTCATAATCTTGCTATGACCGTCATTGGTACGTGTATGCTTTGGGTCGGTTGGTTTGGATTTAATGGAGGAAGCGGACTGGCTGCCAACGGTGCCGGTGCCATGTCCATTGTCGTGACGCACATTTCCGCGGCTACAGCAGCGTTGACCTGGATGATTATTGACGTCATAACCACCAAGAAACCAACGATCCTTGGGATTTGTACTGGTGCTATTGCCGGTCTTGCAGCTATTACCCCTGCTTCCGGTGTGTCCGGCCCGGTAGGGGCATTGATCATTGGTGTGGCCTCAGGAGCCATCTGCTGGTATTTCTCCATCAAGGTTAAGAATGCCCTAGGCTATGATGATTCACTCGACGTTGTCGGCGTACACGGTATCGGTGGCCTTGTTGGAACACTTTTGGCAGCGGTTGTTGCCGTTGCTGCTCTTGGTGGAACTGAGAATGATGTCGAAAATTATAATATGGGAGCACAGCTTTTCACCCAGTTTAAGGGTTCTGTATTCACCATTGTGTTCACGACCGTTGTCACGGTTGTGATTCTTTTCATCATCAAGCATACTGTGGGCCTCAGGGTCGATGAGTCAGAGGAAAGCGTTGGTCTTGATCAGTCTGCTCATGGTGAGACTGCCTATAATGACTAATCCTCTTACTTCTGTTTCATAGAGTGTTTTTCGAAGGCCCGGGCATTGCCCGGGCCTTCTTTGTCTTGAGTGATGGTGATCCTGCGGGTATCAAGAGGGGCATAACATGAAAGTGAGTGGACAGTTACTAAAGGCCGCACAGACTCTCAGGGAGGATGTGGATTGCCTTGGGTTTTCTTCGCCCGTGGATTATGTTTATAATCCGCTTGGGTATGCTTGGGAAGCACACCGAGAATACCTGAAGAGATTTGCTGATTCTTCCAAGAGGGTGGTTTTTCTTGGTATGAACCCCGGGCCATGGGGCATGGCGCAGACGGGGGTTCCCTTTGGTGAGATCGCTGCTGTGCGTGACTGGATGGGTATTGAGTGTGCCGTGAACAAGCCCAACAATGAGCATCCCAAGCGCCCGGTTGAGGGTTTTTCCTGTAGTCGTTCGGAGGTAAGCGGTCGCAGGTTGTGGGGATTTTTTGCCGATAGGTTTGGCTCACCGGAGTGTTTTTTTAAAGAGCACTTTGTTGGCAATTACTGTCCATTGGTTTTTATGGAGCAATCCGGGCGCAATCGAACCCCGGATAAACTACCAGCTGAAGAGAAGGCAAAGCTTGATGCGGTTTGTGACGTGCATCTGGCTCGCCTTCTTGAGATTCTGTCCCCGGATTGGGCGGTTGGTGTTGGAGCTTTTGCTGAGTCTAAAATTCTCGCCGTTTCCAAGAGCTTGTCATCACCGCCTAGAGTTGCCCGTATCCTGCATCCCAGCCCGGCCAGTCCTGCGGCTAACCGGGGCTGGGATAAAGCAGCGTTGCGCCAACTACAGGAGGCCGGGGTCTGGGAAGAGTGATTGATTAGACCTTCTGCTAAAAAGCGAATTGCCAGCCGGCAACTAGAGAGTAATCACGCTCCATGCCCACTCCGTTAAGGTCCTGATGAATCGGGAAGATGCCCTCGATGGCAAGGCGGTGTCCTTTGAGTGTGCCCTGCTTAATCTGGAAGTTGAGCCCAATGCCGCCCTCAAGGAATTCCCCGCCATAGTTACCCTGAATGAAGTTAGGTGAGGAATGGCTGTGGTGGCTGGAGAAATGGCCATCTATGGAATCAGCATTTGTATAGCTGATCCTTAGAGAGGCACTGATGCTTTCATTAAGCTTACGTGCCGCCCAGGCAGTGACGTCCAACTTGTCGCCGAGCGCGTAGCCGGCATCATTCTCATTCTCAAGACGTACAGTGCCCATAGCCTGTGCTCCTAGGCTGAAGTCATCACACTGAGCCAGCCAGGTAATGCCAGGCTTTAGGTCCCAGGTTCCTGATCCCAGCTGCATTCCATAGGGCAAAAGCATACCATGCTCTTTTTCTTCAACGCCGGCAGTGGGAAGGCCAATTCCAAGGTTCAGGTGGATGCGCTGCCGGTTAGCATCGAGGATTTTATATAATCCGCCTACGGTAATATCGCCGAGGCCTGAGGAGGCATGGCTGAATGATCCTCCATGTCCTCCATGTCCTCCATGTCCCCCGGCCATGCCACCCATCATCATGCCGCCGTGTCCCCCCATATGTCCCATTCCGTGGGCGGGCTTGCGGGTCATGTGCATTTCTTTCTCAACGAAGTTGACCATGGCCATCAATGTGAGCTTGTCGGTAGGTGCATGCATCATGCCGATCATGTGCATATCCATGGTCATATCGAGTGCCGCAATGTCATATCCAAGGCCGAATACATCCTCAGCAGAGAGGGATTGAGTTCCTTGCCGGTGCCCCTTCATAGCCATGGTCATGAAGCGGTATGAGAGCATGTATTCACCTGCTCCGTGGGTATGATCGCCCATGACGCCGATTGGTGCATGGCTATCGGGATAGCTGGCATCCCAGAGGTCGGTTTCTGTATTGCTGGAATGATCTCCGGCAAGGATTGGTAGGCTGAGAGAGAGGCTGCAAAGGATAGCAGCTGTTTTCTGGTAAGTTTTCATAGTGTCTTAAATAATAAATTTTTTCGATGTTAATTTGCTCAATGATGTTTAAGCATTTCGCCATTTATGCTCATGGCAGGAGAGATCGCACACATGGTGCTTTTTTCGGGCACGGTTCCCGAATAAGTTTCAGGTGTGCTCCGGATAAGTCCCGGATAAGTCCCGGGTGTGCCCCTAATCGGTTAACATGGGCAGTTTG
>CALCSP010000788.1 GCA_937893785.1 uncultured Verrucomicrobiales bacterium | reverse complement strand
TCAACAATCCTCCGAATCGCGTAACCCCTGACCCCGGAACTGGAAAACTCACATTCCAGAACATCAAGTCCTGACATTAGTGCCATCTCAACGTCAACTGCATTGCGAAGCTTCCATCCTGCCGCGACGCGATCAGCAACCTCCTTTGACACTAAGTCAATAATGGAGCGGTCCTGCCTTATCCTTTTTCGAAGTTCATTGAGAGCCGTGCGTCGAGTCCACCGTGCATTTGAAGCTGTTTCACTTATCAGTTCACTGATTTCTAAAATACTGAAATCAACAGGGCGAGAAGGCCTTTTTTTCCTAGCTTGAACCCGATAAACTCGCCCCTTGTCATGATCAATGTCCCCTTCATGATTCTTGTAATGATTAACCTGCCGGTCATGCCAATCAGCTATAAATAGTGCACCGTCAGGCCCTGGCGCGATCATTACCGGGCGAAACCAGCTATTATCAGACTGAACAACTCGTTCGATATCGCGAGTTTGGAAAGTGGAGCCGTTCGGGAAAATATCACTGAGGACCACATTATTATGCAGAACATCCACCCCCCACAACTTTCCCTGATAACGCTTCGGAAGCCCTTCCTCTTCATAAAGAATAAATTGATGAGTAAAACGCTCAACGGGTATGTTTTTCATTGCAGGAAAATAGCCGTAAGCATGAGCATTGGTAAGTGCCCCGTGCTTACCCCAGCTTTTCCTGTAATACGCTCCATGCATATAATGAAAACCGCGGGTATCTCCACCATTGTGCCCGGAGTAAACTCTTCCGCATGAATCCACCCCAACCCCAAAGGCATTCCCTCCACCTTCTGCATATATCTCATAAGTTCTTATCTGAGGATGATATCGCCATATATTCTGCCCCATTGATTTCACCGCTTCCTCTGCACTATCCTTACCCGGCCTGATTATGGAAGCACTAACCGTGCTCCCTTGAGCCCCATATAACCATCCATCCGGCGCCAGGACTAAGCTGTTGGCTATAGAATGAGTATCTTCAATGCCAAACCCACTGAGATGAACTTCCGGAGCACCGTCCGGTATATCATCCCCGTTCACGTCCTTGTAAAAAAGCAAATATGGCGGGTTCGTAACCCAGATTCCCCCATCTCCATGAGCAATGCTTGTCGCCAGATTTAATCCATCAACAAAAAGCTTGTGACGCTCAAAAACTCCGTCACCGTCAACATCTTCATGGATACTTATCCTATCTCGGCCGCGAAACTGAGATCCTGGCGCATGCGGCGGCGGCGGCGGCATCCTGTCATATCCAACACGCCAGACTTTGTCACGACTCAATTCAATCAACCCTGCAGGATCAGGATACTGCAAATACTGAACAACCCATAAACGCCCTTTCCTATCAAAACTGATATGTAAAGGCTGACTGATCAAAGGTTCACTAAGCACCTCATCAATACGAAGGTCAGTGGGCACCTTTATACCGGGCACTTCCTCAAGATTAACAGACCGTTTTCCCTTATTGACTTCAAGCACCCAGCGAATGGCATTAACAAGCATCTTTTGAAAACGATCTCGCTTGAAATCCTCGACATGCCCGAGCGAAGTATAAAAGTTCCTGCCTCCCCACTTGGTTTTATAAGACCACGCCACGGGCTGCTTCTCTTCCACCCCTTCAGCTCGCCCCTCTAAAAGAACAGTCGCCCCTTTGGCAAGGGGAAGAACTTTATACAAAGAGCCACCCGTAGAGAATTCCCCCTGATCAACACCCTTAAGGACCGGATGATCCACATCTAAAGGCTTGGCAAATGTTGCCAGTTTTTTACCATGATGATTATTGTAATTTCCTCCAAACACTTCGCCATCAAAGCTCTCCCAGACCCGGTGACCCGTAGGCGGAGCTTTACCCCTCAGGGAAAAAGCATGACTGGAGGTACGTATACCAACAACGGGCTTCCCGGATTTTATGAACCTCTCAATCGCAACCATCTGATTATCCGGCGGAGATCTTCGACGAACACTCAGAAACAAGGCATCTGCATCCAGCAGCGATGCTTCAAGACCACCAAAATCATTTTCACCATCCTCAGCAACAATGAACTCAAACCGATATTCTTTAGTAAGGTGTTCAGTCGCAAAAGTCGCAAGCGTATCACGTGTTTGATACTCTCGCTCACCTATCATGAATAGCAGCTTAGGCCGGGCGTCTTTATTGAAAACAAAAGACGATCCACCAAGAATCTGATTGCTTGTAATCGTCGGACATACATGCTTTTCAATATGTTCCACGACAAGGTCAGTGCCGGCAAAATGACTTACCTTGGGATGCTTTGCCGGATTATACATTGCATCCGTCAAGTCTCTAACCAGAACCACATTCTTCCCGTTTTTAGCCAATTGTCGCAATCCAAAAGGGCGACCAAGAACACACATGTTGGTATGAACCCCCACCAGCATAACGTGCTTGATTGAATTCTCTTCCAGAATATTCCAACACTCCTCTCCACTATCAGAAATAAAATCTCTTTCCCCATCTATCCCTATTGTCTCAATTTGCCTCACCCAGGGAGAACCTGGATTTCTCCCCATTTCCCTGAGTCTCTTCTGCCAATTCGCATGAACGACTGGATCATCGTCCTCACCGCCATCACTATGATCGATGGGATATCCTGCTTGCCGCTCCTCCTCATCAATCCAATGCATCCATGAGTTAATCCCTGCCGGCAGATTCTTAGCTTTTGCCACATTCTGCACCTTCACCCTTGCAGGGTGACCACGGTAAAACTCCATGCAAGAAGATGGTGCATGGATCACCAACCCTCCTTCCTTACGAATTTTCTGCAAAAACTCATCAATGCGAGGCGCAAGCTGCTTAGCTCGCATTACTGCATTATGACAATGGTGGGAATCCCACATGTCACACACAATGACTGCCGTTTGATTGCCTTGCCATTGTTCATGCCTCAATTCAAAACCTTCACCACCATGACCTAAACTCTGGCGCTGTCGCAATTCCACCTGCAATGGACCAGCAAATCCGTAGGACAACATTAAACCGATGATAATCAAGCAAGCTTTCATTTGGTGAATTCTAACTGTTGCCTTCATTACATGAAATAAAAAAACCGGTCACCACTTAAGGCGACCGGTTTTTTGGGAATTTTTAATTTAAGGAAGCAACCTAAGCGATTTCCTGTGCATGGAAATCGCTCCAATCCTCAAGATTGTTCAGGTTGATCGCATCAAGAATGGAACCGTTATCTTCAATACCGGCACCATCAAGGATAGCTTTACGCGTATCGTCATCATGATTATAACCCACGATGCTATCATTAAGCGCCTTTACCCCATCCGCATCAAGTGAACCACCTTTTTGATCCAGTATCCACTTCTCAAGTTGCGGATATGTAGGCTTACTATCCATGAAGCTATTGAATGCCTCTTTATCAATCCCGACGCCATCGAGAACCATTTGGTCGTAACCTGCGCCAATAGCAGGATAATCATCATGAAGTTTCCCTGCTTTATCTAATGAAACCTTTTGCCAAAGGCGAGGCAGATGAAGAACTCCGATCGGGCCGGCGATCCCTGAACTAATAAGTGGAATAATTTTGCTCATAGTATATTTGCGTATGTTGGCTCGACCTTAGACAAGGTACGAGCAACTGGGAAGAGTTTTTTTCGATTAGTTTACCTCTCCAGAAATAGAAGTCATTCAGGCAGCTCAACCTTCAGGTAAGTGCTCCGGATTTTCTCGCCTTCCGAGACCGGATGTGTTCTCACATTCATCATGCGCAACATCCATACCCCTTTGTGGCGTTGCACGCTCTCAACTTCGTAGCTCTTGATCAGTCTGCGCTTAGAATCAAATCCATTCATGCGAACCAATGCCCCACTTTCCTGCGAGACCCACACATCAACAATGGAATAAGGCCCACTGCCATCTGGATTAACACATCTGATTTTCCACGCATCTCCACCTTTTGCCTTTTCAACCCTCAGATGATGAGGGTCCGGCCAATAAAGAAACCGCATTGCAAGATCCTCATATACAATGTCACTACCCCTAATTCGCTTTGAGTATTTCTCAGGCGGTATGATTACTTCAGCCTTATTGGTCGGCTCAGTCAGTTCGTAGCGCCCGTTTAGAAACTTTAATTCCAGCACTTGGTCAATCTTCTTTCTCCTACTGTCACCTTCAAAAAAAAGGAATCTCACCCCTTCCGGGAACAACTCCATCCGCAAAGGCGTCGATGTTAGACCAATCTTTCGCGGTCTGATTTCTGCATCAAAAACACGACTCTCCACGGACTGGCTATATCTTACATTTGCCAGAATGTTTTTAGCAGAAGGAGGCGCCACTTTATTACCAGCATGAACTGGAACACTCTTAATAAGCAGAATTACAGACCCAATAACGAATCCACATTGGACAAAGCGGTACATATTTATGTGAAGTGACTAATTGGTAATTGGACTACGTCACAATAGGCGATATTCAATTCTAATTTAAAAAAGGGAATTCCCACCCAAAATTACCTCTGTGTAATTAAGGGGGCAAAAGGAATATTACCCACTTATAAAGCACATACCTTCCTACAAAAAACAAAGGACATTTGATGATGACATCAACCCTTAGCCAGATTGGTGATTGAGTA
>CALCSP010000787.1 GCA_937893785.1 uncultured Verrucomicrobiales bacterium | reverse complement strand
GAAGGCGCAGGCGTTTCAGGGGCCGGAGTGGCAGGCGCAGGCGTTAAAGGATTGGGGGCAGAAGCATTGTTTGCATACCAACGAGTCACAACCAGAGTGCATCTAAGAATCGTCGGATCTTTTTTGTCACTCGTGTATGTGATCTCAGGAATGTGGTAAAATTTGGCCACCGACTTCCCGGCTGACTGCGCCCATCCGGCGAGGGTCACCAGCGACACAAAACGCGTTACCTGATCATCACTCCCGGAAAGTTTCACTCCAAGTGGAACCTTGGTATACCTTGATGCCGGATCAATGATTGGAGGGTCCGGTCTAATCTGATCAATGGTGGCGCCAGAGTAAATAGCACATTGCTTGAGATGATTTTCAATCTCGGTTGCCGCAGCTTCTTCACTGACAAATACCGGTTCGATCATCTGCAGCATTGCCCTAGTAGCCAACCACTTCGGTTTCTCCCGCTTCTCGTCCTCAAAGTCGAGAATCTCTTCCCGAAAGTTTCCACTCTCCGACTCCGCCAATTGCCTCCGTTCGGAAAAACTTCCCATAACCAGAAAATTGGCGACACAAAAAAGAGCTGCTGCGAAAATAATCAGCAGACGCTTTTCACTATGATTGAGAGAAGCCATTATTTTTCTATGCGTCGTTACCGTATTTATATCCTCCCTGAAGCCTGAAGGTCGCAGTGCCATCCTTTAGCCGCGTATTAACAGTGGGTCGTTGAAGCCATTCCCACTTATAGTCACTCATCGCTTGCGCTCCCATTAACTTGGCGCCAAATCTGCGCCCGGCATTCGGATCTCTGCACTCCCCTATAATGGTAATGGTGCTACCCTTCACGGCAAAACTGGTAAAACGCACGTCCTTCTCAGGCAATTGCAGCGTGCACCGATGCAGAAGCTCCGAGGGATGGGTTTGTCCATCAATCACAGGCTCAATCTCTCTCCATTTCTTTTCAAACGAGGAAATCCATCCGTATTCATCCTCCAACTCAGTGACCTGCTCACTCAACTGCCCATTCTCCTGTATGACTTTGAAATACTTAAAGAAATAGATCGCTAGGAAAACTAGGTAACATGCCGCTAGTGCCAGCATGATATTGCGAATTAAAAGCGTCCGCTTCTGTTGCTCGCGCTGAATGGCGATCACACCCGGCAACAAGCCTGAATAATCATTCGGAAGCACAGGATCCGGTCGCAGGGCAATAATGGCATCCATGTCGAGTGCCTTCTGGAGTTCCTCGACAACAGCTTTATCAGCATCCTCCAGCCAAACTTGTATACCGGAAATCTGAGAGAGAATATCCTGACTCCTTTCTTCATTGCTCACCGGACCTGCCCCATCAAGACCAAGAAGCACACAGCGAATTTCCTGCACTGCTGCAACATCAAACTCATTACTGTTGAGACCCTGAAAGTAGACAACTTCACCGTTCCTGGTCAATGCGGCCACCAGGCGACCAAGCTCGCGCCAAATCACAATGTGATTACCCGGAAGGTTCAAGAACCTTGGACTGACATCAAACTCCCGAGCCCCTTTATCGGGCAGGGGATGATCATAATCAGAATTGAGCACGGTGGCTAGGACGAGATTACGAGGACTCTTACCCTCTTCACCTGAATCCACTTTCTGTACCGTCCGGTAATCCAGCATCCTGCCGCTACTGGAATCAGGCTTGAGCCCTGATTTCTCAAGCTGCATCTCCACCAGGCTACCAAGCATATCGGGAGCATCCGTGGCTGTCCAGATTGGCACAGCAAAGACAGAATTTACCGGAAAAGCATAATGAGTGGCACTTCGGAAAGGTTGACTTCCTTCTTCAGAGCCCTCCTTCATTGGACGGGTTTCAACACACACCATCCGGCCCGATTTCTCTGCCCAGAGCTCCCAGCCATTTTCGCCTGGAAAACAGAGCGTGGTATCACTGTCTTGTTTTGCCATTTACTGTATTGATATCTCCTCTCTTGATAGCAGTGCCGGTCTGCTGCTTCGATTGCGTAATACCACAACAAGCTGCCGTTTAAAATCACCAAAATAACCCGTACTCTCAATACGCACGGTGTTTCCCCTGGTCGTAAATCGCTGGCTGATAATATCACGCCGATCCGGCGGTGACTGAATCTGGTCTAATACAGCATTAATGTCGTTAAAAGGGAGGTCATCCTCGGTATCCTTGATTTCATCGGGACCGGCCCTCTGGATAATAAAATCTTCGACCCACTCAATTTCTGTCTCGGCGGCCAAAGCAATGATCTCTGGCGAGGCCTCATTGACATCCACCGGTCCCTCACTTCGCACCGTAAAGTAATCCCTCCAGTCTGGCTTGTAGGCGGCAACCAAGTCCATACCTCGTACAAATTTCATTTCCTCAACCTCATAAAAGGCACGGTTAAATGGATAGTTTCCGTCCCCTATACCGTTATCCTCATACCATTCTGCCTCTGCTCCCTCAGGTGCTGCGCTAGTGATATCATCGGTATCCACCCAGTCTATCAAGGCACTCACTACCTCCTGCGCCTCACTTAATTCCATTCCCCAGGAATTAAAAATACCCTCCAGCAGAGCCCTGTCGCCACGCAATAATGCTTGGTTTGGATTGAGCCATCCAGACTCATTGCGAATCCTAACGGAGAATCCCTCATTCTCGCCAAAATCAAAATATTCCATCAGACCGGGATCTGTCACCGGATTCTGCTGCAGGATCGGGTCGTATTCCTTAATATTGCCGTTAGCTGCAATGGCAATTCCCGTCTCAGCAAGTTGTAGCGCACGAAATGAAGCTTTCTCGTCACTGACAACCTCCATGTCGGCATGAACCACAAAAAGGGTGGCAAAAACAGCTAGGCCAAGTGCCGCCATCAGCCAGAAAACAGCGATCAGCACGGAAGCGCAACGACTTCCGCGAACAGACCGCCTCTGGGATATTTCGATGTTCATTGCACCCTGTAGATTAGCCGCAATACCGGCACGGCATGATGAATTCCACGGCGTTGATTGCAACACCATTCCTTGCCCAACGGCAATATTTCCAGATCCGGAAACAGGATGCTGTAGGTAACTGTTCAATGTTAAGGGGTTAACGTTTATTGATGAAACTGGATTATGCCTAGAAGATACGCCTGAGAGTATTCGCTTAAGTTAATAAAACAGGATTCAGCTCAAAAAAAGGAAGGTTAAAGGAAGATATGGCATCACTCTTGTTATTAATTTCCTCGTGAAAAATGGATATTAACAAAAAATATTCTCAGAAACCGCCCATTTTTGAGGGGCAGGAAGGATAGACTATTCTGGCAAAATTGACAATCCTCAAAGAATTGAGCGCCATTGTCTTTTTATTAAGGCATCCGTAACTACTCAAAGGCGGCCTCCTCCCCCAGGAATCGGACCACCTCGCCCCCCTCCAGAAGGTCGCCCGGGGCTGCCCCCCGAAGGCCTAGCTGGTGAAGATGGTCTGCTGGCACCCGGAGGAAGCTGTACCCGACGGTCATTTCCCGATCCCCCAGCAGAACTGCCGCCAGAAGTACGCCTGCCACCGGACTGTATACCCCTTACTACGGTTTCCGGATTCACAACCACGGGAATCCAGAACACGGACCGTAAGGGTTCCGAGCCGTCATAAAACTCGATATTCATCTCAACCAAGGATGGTCGTTCATTCGGTCGTACCCAGTCCTCCTCCCAAGCCTCCTCCACACTGTCTGAATCCCCAGCACGCTGGTTGGCATCCGCTGTGCGCTGATTATAAAACCGCCACCAGACATTCTTCAAACCATCCATCAAAACAATGCCCAGTCCTTCATCCTCGGCAAGCCCTCCCCCCTCGGCATGAATCTGTGCCTCTTCGGCATTCAGATATCGAATCCTTATCTGATTACCCCCCCTTGCGTCCCTTTCTGAAATAATCAACACACGCTTGGATCCCGCAGCTACTCCTGCCCATGAAAAGGCCAACGGATAATCCTCTAACACAATCTCGGATTTACCGCCCGTTTCATCGGGAGGCTCCATGCTAATCTTGGCATTACCGGGAATGTCCTCGATATTCCGGCGTAGGACACCAAGAAGGCTATGCAGGTGCATTTCCTTTTGCTGACGCACGGTAACTGCATTGGAAAGGTCCAGGCACCCCACAGCAGTCTTAAAAATGCCATAAATGACAATCGAGGCAATCATGATACCAAGGATCACCTCCAGCAGGGTAAAGCCGCTGGATGCAGTCTTAAACTTACCGGTTGTTCTGATAGAGTGGTTCATAACGAATCATTTCAGCAACATTCTGCATCGACCTGCCCGAGGCATCCTCCCACTCGGCAATAATGGCAATCCTCCACATGTTCTGCAGTTCCTGCTCATCCATGTTGAGTAACTCAACCTCCTCAATAAGCTTGGAATAATAAACACCCTTCTCATCCTGCCCAAGCCCTTCTTCCACTTCCTCAAAACGCACCACTTTGCTTGCTTCGGTGAGCAGTGTTTCCAAAACGCGCTGAATACGCATGGATTCACCGGAACGGTTTGCGGTAAAGGCAACTTGCTGGATGGCAACAGTAAAACCAACCGCAACAATGGCAAAAAGAGCCAAGGCCAGAATCGATTCCAGCAAAATGAAACCAGAGCGACGCTCAATCTTTTTCACTTCAACCTGCATTACTAAAAATCCCGGTCAGCCTTGCCTCCAATCACCAGAGACTGCTCCTGAATCTTGGCGGTCAGCGGGTTAAATTCCATCTCAATGAAACCCTTCTCATGAATGAGCTTGATGCCTATTGGTTCACAGATACCACTCGGTTCAAAGACCCATGCATCTCCCTCAGGCTTGCGAAAATACTTCTCGCCCCAACGACGCACCTCAAGGGTCATTAATTCATCCAACTGATAAGCCCCAAGCATTCCTGATGGCGATTCATCCTCGATCGACTCATCAAAGCTGTCGCTGGAAAAGCGATCAATGCCGCCCTCACCGGCTGTATCCATCGAGCCTTCACGCAAGGCAAAAGAATCCGGGGTAAGCTGAATAGCAAATGCCCTACGTTGATTGATTGCCATCTGCAGCCCACGCCGGGCATATTTCTTGAGCTCACCTGCCGGCTTTGTGATCTGCTTTCTGGCGCTCTCTGTTGCCAGAGACAACACACCAACACCAATAATCAGAACAATGAGTACAAAGGAAATAACAACCTCAATGAGCGTGAATCCCGCACTAGAACGCTGGTACCGCTTGGTGAGCATCGCCTCTCATGTAAACCCTTTAAGGGTATTCCGGGATATCCCGGCCGGGCCTACTTGTTCTTATCCCAGTTGCCAATATCATCCTCAGTACCTTCCTCGCCATCCGGCCCCTTGGAGAAAATATCAGGCTTTCCGGTCTTGCTGAATTTACCTGGAAAACGATAACCATATTCATTATTCCAAGGATCATAAAGAGGTTCATCCAGAGCTGGTGACCAGTTCCGCACATTACCAGGATCTTCAACGAGTGCCTGAAGTCCCTGGGCAGTATTGGGAAAAGAACCTGCATCACCCTCATACTTTCTAAGTGCCATCATGATCACTTGAATATCTCCCTTTACACGTGTCTCCCTGCCCTTGTCAGTGACACCTGCTAGCTTCCATATTCCAACGCCCATCAGCATCGCGATAATAGCAAGCACCAGCATGATCTCAATTAGGGTGAAACCTGCAGCTCGGTAATTAACGTTTGCGGTTGTATTTTTCATCGTTTCTTCGGTTCTGGATTTCAGTTAATATAAATTTGGACAACAGTCAGGAATAATCGTTCATCAATAAGAAGGCCTCTGGAGCATGCTCAGCCGGTATTGAGTCCGGCAATGGTATCAAAGATCACCGTGATCATCATGTAAGCCATAATGCCAACCAATATCGCCATGACCACTACGATCACGGGCTGGATCAACGCGCTAATCTTCTCTATATCCTTACCCAACTCCTTATCATAACGCTCGGCAGCCCTTTCCAGACTCTCTCCAATCTGCCCAGTCTGCTCACCAACAGCAACCATATCCAGGAGCAATGGAGGAAAAAAACCAACTCTTTTCATGGTGCGAGAGAGGGATCCACCCTCTCCAACATATTCAATAATCTCACCAACCTTTGCCTTGAGGAACAAATTTGGAGTTGCCTGACGACTCAACTCGAGAGCTCGAAGTAAAGTCAGACCGTTTCCTACCAAGTTGGCAAGGGTCTCAAGGAACTGCACAAAAAAACGAGCTCTTATTACCTTACCAAAAAGCGGCAGGTTCAGTTTGGTTTTGTCCCACCATTCACGATTTCTTTCGGCCTTGATGTAGGAACGAAAACCAACGGCACTGCCAATGATTATAATCAGTATGCTCGCTCCTCCCCAACCTTTGAGGAATTCACTCATATCAAGCATGAACTCGCCAATGGGCGGCATGTCTCCCTGTGTGGACTTTAATAACAAAGTCAGCTTGGGAATCAGAAACGTGATAAAAAGCACCACAACAGCAACCCCGGAAAAAACCAGAAATGACGGGTAGATCAGCGCCATCTTAACACGGCTCTGCAGATCCTGGATCGTGCTTAGGTAAGTGGCTTGTCGCTTTAGGATCGTGCTTAGAGCACCACTTACTTCCCCGGCATGTGCCAGACTGCAATAAAGATCACCAAAGTTTGATGAAGCTTTGCGCAGTGCTGCCGAGAATGAAAGCCCATCACGCACTTCCTGTCGCAGGATTCGAGCAACACTTTTCAACTCACCAAGTTCTTCCCTGCTCTCCATGACACGCAATGCAGGCTCAAGTTGCAGGCCTGCGCCCAAAAGCTCAGAAAGCTCTTCCGTGAAAAGGACTACCTGGGGCTTTTTCAAACGAACTGGCCCGAGAGGCTCTTCTGTCGCCTGTAGTTCAGACTTACTCTCTTTCTTCGGCTTTGCCGCGACCGTTTTACCAGCCCTATTCGTCTCGGCCTTGATATCCAGTTTAACGGGCTGTAAGCCACTGCGATCCAACCGCATGACAGCCTCGTGACGATCACTAGCTTCTAACTCACCATCAGCAGTGGTGCCATCCGTCCTCAGGGCCTTGTATTGAAATGTCGGCAAATCAGCTTGTGGTTAATGGATTCAATCAAACTGTGACCGCTAAGTGGATAACACGTGCTTCTTACCACCTACATTCAACTCAACCGTCGTAGCCGCCAAGACTTCCTCAACGGTCGTATCACCGCTGAGAACCTTCTGCCAGCCATATTCGCGCATGGTAATAAAGCCCTCCTCAATGGCCTTCTCCTTAATCTGAGCCGTTGAGGCGCCGGTCACAATGAGATCCTCTATAGCGGGAGTCACCAGACACACTTCGTAAATGGCAAGACGTCCAAGATAACCACTCTGCCGGCAACGCTCACATCCCCCTTCCGCAGCAACGCTCGGTTGACCCTCTAGATTTGTCGGGAAACCGATACTCTCCAGATAATCAGCAGGATATTCACCTGGAACCTTGCAGGAAGGACAAAGCCTACGAACCAATCGCTGAGCTAGAAACGCACGGACAGATGCCGAAACCAAGAAAGGCTCGACCCCCATGTCAGTGAGACGGGAAATCCCTCCGATTGAGTCATTGGTATGCAATGTACTGAACACCAAGTGGCCGGTCAGTGAAGCTCGCACTGCAATCTCCGCAGTTTCCAAGTCACGCATCTCACCAATCATCACGATATTCGGATCACCACGCAAAATACTTCGAAGTCCCCTAGCAAAAGTCAGGTCAATCTCCGGCTTAACCGCAATCTGCATGACCCCGTCCAGCTTGTTCTCAACAGGGTCCTCAATGGTCACGATCCGAGTTTCCGGCTTATTGAGCTCCGAGAGAAAAGTATAAAGGGTTGTCGACTTACCGGAACCTGTCGGACCGGTAATCAAGACAATCCCGTTGGACATCTTCAGAAGTTCTTCAACACGGTCCCGCGTATGGTCAATCATCCCAAGACGATCAAGGTTGAACTTCTCTTGGTTAAGCAAACGCAAACTGACGCTTTCACCTTCAACTGTTGGAATTGTTGCAACCCGGACGTCAATCTGTTGGTCATCAAGGGATAGGTTGATACGTCCGTCCTGAGGAAGCCGGCGCTCAGCAATGTCCAATTTGGACATGATCTTAAGGCGGGCAATTACCGAACTCTGTAACGCACGGATATTTTCAGGCACGGCAATATCATGCAACATGCCATCAATTCTATAGCGAATCCGCAGGTCATCATGTAACGGCTCTACATGAATATCCGTGGCACGTTGTTCAAGAGCCTCGCGGATGATCTGGTTGACAAACTTTACTACGGAAGCCTCTTCATCATCATCATCGAGAACATTGGCCTCATCACGATCAACATCCAATGACTCCATGTCCAAATCGCGACCGGCAAGGATTTGCTCAAACGTGTCCGCCCCTACCCCATAAAGCTCCTGAATTCCTTGAAGAATTCTCGTGCGCGATGCCATCGACCACTCGATGGGGCAGTCAATCATCTGGCTTGCAGTCTGGCGAGCCAGGAAATTGAAAGGGTCATAGGTAGCAATCCTTAGCCGCATTTTACCAGAAGGTGGTGCCGGAGCGCCATTCTCCTGCAGATCCTCGTTACCGTTTGTCTCCGAGCCCGCAAGAGTATTGCTAGCATCATCAGGATCTTCCTCCTCAATCAGCTCCGATCCGTCGCCAAATGAAAGTGGCAACAATCGATGCTTAAGGGCAAGCTGTGCGGAGCAGACCTCACGCAATTTGCGCTTGTTGATTGTCTTGAGATCTTTTTCCCAAGTGATATCAAGCTCTTCAGCAAGCCCCTCAAGGAATTCCTCCTCATTGAAAATCTCCCGGTTGAGCAACTCCTCGATAATAGATCTCTGCCCCATGGCAGCCTCAGTAATCGCTTTCTCGATTCCGGCGATTTCAGGCTCACCATTGCGTTCCGCTATCTTTAAAAAAATCTCTTTCATTTTTGGGGCTGCAAGCAGCGTTACCGCTACATTCTATCTCCGCTCAGGAAATGGATATTTATAAAGTTTCTTGTAAAATGGCCCACCGATATTTCGGGCATGGGGAAAAAAGGGAAAAAGGGCATTGAAGATGGCACAAACATCGGGAATTGGCACCTCGAATTTATGGGGGCGGGCATTTTGAAAAGCCGGCCATAGCAAGACGCGACGACAAACAGAAGAGTCCACCCCTTTGCTCCATATTCCCGTTATCTGTCCTTTGTTAATCTCAAATCAGAAATCTTAACCATAACACACTGATGTTAAAGGGATAATGAGAATTAATGTCGCTGATTTTTGAATTTAGAGT
>CALCSP010000786.1 GCA_937893785.1 uncultured Verrucomicrobiales bacterium | reverse complement strand
TTCAATAGTGGTCGGTCTTTGGCAGTAATACGCCAGATGCGTCCGTGATCCTTGTCCCGGTGGGGATGTCGCAGAGAGGCCTGGTAATGACCAATGATGGGGTTGAACCAGTCGGCTACGTAAAGTGCGCCATCAGGACCGATATTTAGGTCCACCGGGCGGAAGGCATTGTGTGATGAGGTTAGAATAGGCTTGAGAGTTTGCAGTTTGTGCCCTGCTCCGTCAGTGGTGGGGCGCAAGCGGGCAATGTTGCGCGCGAAATATCCGGCAATCAGGAAATCTCCCTGCAGGTCTTCCGGAAGGTGTGGCGAGTCGACAATATTGATTGCCATTGATTTGATCTTTGTTGCACCAATCTGCATGGCTCCACCCCAGTAGCCGCCGGTGATGTGCTCGGTATGAACCATGCTCGGCAGTAACTCACTGATTCCGCCCCCATTACTTTTGATAAAGGGCTCGCCCCAGTTGCCAAACGCGTAGCCCCATGGGTTGCCGCCTCCGGAATTTCTCCGAAAACTGTGCAACTCTCGGCGCAATGGCCGCAGCCGCCATGAACCATGCTCATCAAGGCGGCGTATACCCCACGGTGTCTCTACGCGTGAGAAGCAGTGCAGCCACTGACAGAAAAGCAGTTCGCCTCCGGGTGTCCAAGCGAAGGAGTTGATGTTCTGGTGGGTGTCGCCCGTGCCGAATCCGGTAAACAGGATTTCCACTTGGTCAGCTTTTCCGTTCCCAGTCGTGTCCCGCACATGGATCAGGTCACGACCGTTTCCAATGTATGCCCCGCCATGACCGAGCGCGAATCCAGTCGGCATGTTTAAGCCGTCTGCATAGGTGGAAACTTTATCTGCTCTGCCGTCCCTGTTAGTGTCCTCAAGGATGATCAGTTTATCGTTTGGCTTCATGCCGGGCTCTAGCTGTGGATATGCCCACGTGCACAGAACCCAGAGTCGCCCGCGTTCATCCCATCGGAAGCATACCGGGTTGGCAATTCCCATGCTTTCATCGGCAAAAATGTTTACCTGCAATGGTTCGTCAATCGAGAAGGATTCCAATTGTGCCTCGACTGAGTTGTCATCTTCTGGCGGGGAAACGGAGAGGGGATTTTTCCCAGCAGCCGTTAATCCCGATACCAGGAGCATGATCAGCAACTGTACAGCTCTAGTCATTGTATCCAATAGTGAACACTGGCTTCATAATATTGGCGGTGGGCAAAGCAACAGAAGTCACCGTTGATTATTTCCTGAGTGCCGGAAATGCCGATAGGATTTTCTGATGAAATGTGTTCGGGTATCCTTCGTTGGATTGTTTCGGGCCCGGAGTTGTTCTGCCGTTTCGGATGGCGACATTGAGCTGATCAATAAGCTCTTTGACTAGTTCTGGTTTTTTCTCAAAGAGATTATCCTGCTCTGCCGGGTCATCGGTCAGGTTATAGAGCTGCAACAATGGAAGCTCCTTGTTCTTGAATGCGGCAGCTGGCCTTGGGGCACTCCATCCTCCGGATCCAGGGCAAAGGGCAAGTTTCCATGGTCCCTTGCGGATGGCAAAGGACCCGTTGATGGAATGGTGGATGGTAAAGGGACGCATGGGCTTGTCGGTTGCATTGTCGGTAAGAGCTTTGAAAAATGAGAAAGAATCCTCAGCAGCATTCTCGGGTATCTTGCCTTTCCGGCCAAGGATATCAGCCATGGTAGCAAACAGGTCCGTCGTGCAGATGGTTTGGCTTGAAGTTGATCCGCCCTTAACCTTGTTTGGCCAGCGCACTAAGAACGGAGTTCTGTGCCCCCCTTCATAGATGTCGGCTTTGTGTCCCCTCCAGTCGCCATTAGCCTTATGGCCTTTCTTGGCCAGTTCAGGTATTTTGGCCATTGGTGAACAACCGTTGTCGGCTGTAAAGATGACAATCGTGTTATCAGCGATTTGTTGTTTGTCCAGTTCTGCCAGCACCTCACCAACCACCCAGTCAGTTTCCATCAAGAAATCACCATAGGAGCCGAGGGAGGACTTTCCCTGCCATTGCTTGGAGGGAATAATGGGGGTGTGGGGACTGGTCAGTGGCAGGTAAAGGAAAAAAGGCTTATCACCCTTGGCGCTTGAGGCAATAAATGCACGGCTTTCACGGGCAAAATCAATCAGGCAGTTGATGGCTTCAAAGTCTTCTGTTGCAGGCCCGGGGCGGTTGGGTTGAAGGAATGCCTTGGTCGTGTTGGCCCATCCGGTCGGCTTATCGTTTTTCAAATAAAGGTAGGGAAACATGTCCAAGGATGCCGGGATGATAAATGATTCATCAAAGCCAATTGCCAGAGGACCTCCGTCTACTTTCTTGGCGTAATCAATTTGCCAGCCGTCACCCTTGGCAGGTCCGGATTTAGGCGTGCGCTTTTCTCCGTCAGGCAGCATTTTCCAGCCAAGTCCAAGGTGCCACTTGCCTACCACTGCAGTGTGATAACCGTTCTGTCTTAAAAAGCCAGGAACCGTCAGCCGTTCCTTTTCAATCAAGGGTTCTGACATTCCCCAGAGCACACTTTTTTTCAGGGTGCTGCGCCAGTTGTATCGGCCGGTAAGGATGCCATAACGGGTAGGTGTGCAGACGCCAGAAGTGGTGTGCGAATCGGTAAACCGCATTCCCTCCCTGGCCAAACGATCGCAATGTGGAGTGGGGGCCTTGCCACCAGCATGAGAAAGGTCACCATAGCCAAGGTCATCGGCTAGGATATAGATCACATTAGGATGGTCCGCGGCTGAGGCAATGGTTAATTGGGCAAGGCTTGCCAAGAGAATATTGTAAAGAAATCGATAAGGCATGAATTGGTCATACATGAAAGCTGATTTGCAGGCAATGCCAAAGGGCATGCTTAAGGATTGATCGACTATTAGCAATGCCGGTGAAAGCATCGGCATTGCCAACTTACTGCGCTGGCACTAGAATTTCTATTATGCGTCTTTTTATTGCTGCTGCTTTCCTCATGTTTTGTGCTGCCTTGCAGGCGGAGAAGCGCCCGAACATCATTATTATCCTGACTGATGACATGGGGTTTTCCGACCTTGGGTGTTTTGGTGGAGAAATTGACACTCCCCACCTCGATGCGCTTGCAGCAGGTGGCTTGCGTTTCACCGAGTTTTACAACACAGCAAGGTGTTGGCCAACACGAGCCACCATGTTGAGTGGTCGTTATAGTAATCAACTTAGTAAATCACAGGTCACAGTTGCAGAGGTGCTTAAAACTGCCGGTTACCAGACGGGCATGGTGGGTAAGTGGCACCTTGGTATGAATCCCAAGAAAGATGGCCCGATACAACGCGGATTCGATGATTTTTATGGCACAATGACAGGTGCGGGTTCGTTTTGGGATCCCTATACGCTGGCTCGCAATACCGAGTTTACTGAGCCGGATGGCGAAGACTACTACTATACGGATAAGACCGGAGAAGAGGCCGTAAGACAGATTGAAGAATTCTCGAAATCAGAAAAGCCCTTCTTTCAGTATGTTGCCTTTACTGCGGCACACTGGCCTATGCATGCGCCAGAAAAATCGATCCAGAAATACCTCAACATGTATCGGGACGGGTGGGAAAAATTAAGACAGGATCGCTATGCCCGGATGCTCAGGATGGGGGTCATTGATAGCAAGCGCTGGCCGCTACCCGAGAGAGAGAGCCGTGTCCAAGATTGGGATACCATTGACCATAAAGAGTGGCGTATCCGGAATATGGCCATTTATGCGGCGATGGTTGACCACATGGATCAGGCTGTTGGGCAAATGACTGCAGCGCTGAAACGTACGGGTCAGTTTGAGAATACATTCATAATTTATTTCCACGATAATGGGGCGTGTCCGGAGCACCTTGGTGGTAACGGTTGGAATACAGCCAACAATATCCTTGCAAAGGCGAAGAAGGAGGGAAAGAAAGTAGCGGTCGGCGATGTCTATGATGTGCCAATGGGAGGTCCACTTACCTACGGAAGTGTAGGCCATAACTGGGCCAATGCCCAGAATACGCCGTTGCGCCGTTATAAATCCAACGTGCATAACGGGGGAGCCTGCACGCCTGCCATTATGCACTGGCCAAAGGGTCTGAAGGCCAAGCCTGGCTCAATAACCCTGCAGCGTGGTCATGTGATTGATATGATGGCAACTTGTCTGGAACTTGGTGAGGCAAAGTATCCTGAGAAGTTGAATGGGGAAGCAATTGACCCACACGAGAGTATATCGCTGGTGCCGATTATCAGGGGAGGATCCAATGATCGCAATCACGCATATATTTTCAATCATTCGGGCACTCACGCGATCGTTAAAGGAGATTTCAAAATCGTGCGTGAGGGAAGGCGCCCGTGGGCACTTTATAATATTACAAAAAATCGTACGGAGACGGAAGACCTAGCTAAGGAAAATCCTGACCAAGTGGCAAAACTTGCTTCAATATGGGAGGCTAGGTGGGGTAAGGGAGCCAGAAAGTAAAACGAGGTATGTTTTCGGTATGTGTTTTGCAGAGAGAGTAATGCGCTTAAGTTTCCCTGTTATAGGTTTGCTTGCGGCGAGGTTATGATTGAAAAGCAATCAGGGGTCGGTTAAAAGGTAATTCTCTACTTGATCGAGACTTCCATGGTGCGCGTTCTTTTATTGTTTTTTCTGGCGGTCAAAATTCCTGCTTTTGCCGTTCCGGATGCCGATGCCCTGAAGCAGGCTATTAAAAAGAATGGTGGTCAGGTTTTTTCCACGAATGGCATCGATCATCAGGTGGAGTTTCACCTTACCGGCAGGCAACTTGATGACGAAGGTCTTGCTGTAGTCGGGGAATTAAAGAACATAGTTATTCTCAATCTCAGGGATACAGGGATCACGGATGTCGGTTTGGTTCACCTGAAAGGGCTTAACAAATTGCGCCGTCTTCATTTGGAGCGAACCGCGGTTGGTGATGATGGTGTTGCACACCTGCGTCATCTTCATGACCTTGAGTATCTGAACCTGTATTCTTCAAAGATTACGGATAAGGCGCTCGACCACCTCGTTCATTTGAAGAGGTTAAGGCAGCTCTTTGTCTGGCAGACTGGGGTGACTGAGGAGGGTGTGGCTAAGTTACAGAGGGAGTTGCCGAGCTTGAAAATTATTCGTGGGGTTGATCTGGACAAGGTTGCTGCAGAAGTTGCAGAACCCAAGGAAGAGCCTAAGCCTCTTGATGTTTTGACCTGGATGGCAATTGACGGCAATCCGCTTCCTAAGTCGAATTCAGGAGACTTTCTTCTTTTGCATCTCGACAATCAATCTGGAAAGAAGGTCAAGCTATATTGGGTGAACTACGGGGGAGGATTACAATTTTACGCAGATATTGCTGCAGGTGATACGCGCGAACAGACGACTTATTCGGGTGCCACCTGGTTAATTGCTGATGCAGATGATAATCACCTAGGATATTTCAGAACCAAGCAAAAGAATGCTAAGGCCGTAATTCCCAAAGTAACGGATTGAACGATTCCGTTCATGCTTTGATCGCCAAAAGGAAACATCATATCCCTTTTCTATTTCTCTTATTATGTTTTACCGATTTGATCGCCTAATGAGAATGCTGGTTTTTCATTTTGTTTTTACCATGAGCGCGATGGTATGCGCCAAGGTGCAGTTGCCGCCTGTCATTGGTAATGGGATGGTGCTACAACGTGAATTACCGGTTCCTGTCTGGGGATGGGCTGAGCCCGGAGAATTGGTAAAAGTGGTATTTTTCGGTCAGGAGAGAAGTGTTAAGGCAAATAATGATGGTAAGTGGTCAGTTGAGTTTGGTCCGCTTAAGGCCAGCACGAAGCCTATGGTAATGACAATTACCTGCGGAGATGATATACAGATCCTTGAGAATATTCTGGTAGGTGAGGTCTGGCTTTGTTCCGGGCAGTCAAACATGGAGTGGGGGGTGGGTAACAGCATGAATGCAAAGGAGGAGATTGCTGCTGCAACACACCCGCTGATCAGGCTCTTTAATGTTCCTGGTCATACAGTGAGCGCACAACCCAAGGAGCAAGGTGCCGGGCAATGGAGGTCTTGTGAACCCGGATCTATCAGCGGATTCAGTGCAGTGGGATATTATTTTGGTCGACGCATAAAAGGTGAGCTGAATGTTCCTGTAGGTTTAATCGGTTCCAATTGGGGAGGGACACGCATTGAGCCATGGACGCCTCTTGAAGGTTTTGAGTCTGTGCCTGAGTTGTCTGCGATTGCCGGTCAGGTAAAGTCTTACAACAGCAAAACAAGAGTGGGAGGAAGAGATCCTTCAGCCATTTACAATTCGATGGTGCATCCCTTAACACCTTATGCATTGCGCGGAGCCATTTGGTATCAGGGGGAATCCAATGGTGCCGAAGGAGAAACTTATTACCAGAAGAAGCATGCCCTTGTAAACGGTTGGAGAAAAGCTTTCAGGAATGATCATATGGCCTTCTATTGGGTGCAGCTTGCCAATTTTCAGCAGGAAAACCGAAACCCAGCTGGAGGTGATGGCTGGGCCAAGATACGTGAGGCTCAGACCAAGGCACTGGATATACCGGGAACGGGGATGGCAGTGATTACCGATATTGGTGAAGCTCGTGACATTCATCCAAGAAATAAGCAGGATGTTGGTTGGAGGCTGGCGCAATGGGCTTTACACCAGACTTACGGATTGAATGATCTGGTCCCTTCAGGGCCATTATACAAAAGCCAGAAGATTGAGGGAAACGCTATCCGTGTTTTCTTTCATCATGTGGGTGAAGGATTGATGGTTGGCAAAAAGTCAGGACTTGATCCAGTCCGGGAAGTAAATGACGGGCGACTGGAGCATTTTGCTATTACCGGTGCCGACATGAAATGGGTATGGGCTGATGCAAAAATTGACGGGGAAACTGTGGTAGTGCAATCGCCTGATGTGGTTGAGCCGATAGCTGTTCGTTATGCTTTCACAATGAACCCGGAAAGAGCCAATCTTTATAACCGCGATGGGCTACCCGCAGGTCCTTTCAGGACCGACACATGGCCCGGTCCCAGCGAGACCCTGAAGTGGCAGCGCCTTAGTGAAGGTAAAAAGCCACCCAAGTCATTTTCTGGTTCAGCTACGGAGATTCTTTTTACCAATAAAGCGGATTATAAAGTGAAGATCTTCTGGATTGAGTTTGGGGGTGCTGCAAAGCTGTATGGTGAACTGGAGCCTGGGGCAACGCGTACACAAAGTACCTATTCCAATGCCAGTTGGTTGATAACCAATGAGAAAGATAAACCACTAGGTTATTTCAGGACGACTGGAAAGATTGGCCACGCAATCATTCCCAAAGTTTAGTCTATGCTTGAGGAGGTGGTGAAATGAGGGTATTTTACACCTGTTAACAGACTTATTAAGGTTTTGATGTTTAATCATTTGCAGCATACAAGAAGGGATTTTCTCAAGTCTGGAGTGGCGATGGCAGGGTTGAGTTTGCCAAGCTTTTTCTCAATGCTTTCGCATGCCCGTTCGGCGGCTCCCAAAGCTCGTTCCTGCATTGTTCTATATACATGGGGTGGAATGAGCCACTATGAATCGTTTGATCCCAAGCCAGATGCGCCTTCGGATTTGCGGGGAGAATTCAAACCGATTCCGACGGCGACTCCCGGTATCCAGTTTTGCGAACACTTGCCCCTGCTTGCCCAGCATTCCGAGAAGCTCGCTATTGTTCGTTCTATTCATCATAAACATGGTGGTCACCAGCAGGGTATGTATGTAAGCCTCACTGGACATGACCCAGCTGGAGGACTAACGGCTAAGAAAAGGGAAAACTGGCCATCATTGACGGCCATGATTTCCAAGTTCCAGAATTCCCAGTCAGGAACCCCTCGTGCGATCAGGATGCCTTACTCGATGTATGATAACGGTAAGTTGATGGCTGGGGAATATGGTGGATGGCTTGGCTCAAAGTATGATCCCGTGCTGATGAAAACCCCTGCCGGTGAACCTTTCAGGGGTGTGACTCGCTATACGGATCGAGAGTTGAATCTGAAACTCAACCTCAAGAAGCAGCGTATTAGTGATCGTCAGAGCCTGTTGGAGGAGTTAGACACCACCTTGGGCCAAAAGAACGGTTCAGAACTTGTCTATGATCAGTTGGATCATTATCGGCGCATGGCTGCTGATATGTTGCTTGGATCTCCCGTTCGCGATGCATATGATCTTGATAAGGAGGATCCTAGAGTCAGGGCAATGTATGGTGATCATATTTGCGGACAGAGCCTCTTGCTCTCGCGCCGGCTTGTTGAAGCCGGTGTTCCTGTAGTGCAGGCTTTGTGTTCAGCCGGGGATCTGGCTGGAGGTGGTGGCGATAACTGGGACACACACCGGGGACATTTTCCGAAGATGAAGGATCGACTGCTTCCGGTTTTTGACCGTTCAGTTTCTGCATTGCTGACTGACCTTGAGCAGCGAGGAATGCTTGATGAGACCTTGGTGGTTTTTCTCACGGATTTTGGAAGGACGCCGAAGATTAACAAGAATGGCGGACGAGATCACCATCCGGGTGTGTATTCCGTGGCATTGGCCGGCGGGGGTATTCGCGGTGGACAGGTATATGGATCCAGTGACTCCCGTGGCGCCGAACCGGGTTCAGATCCGTGTTCTCCTGCCGATTTTCATGCCACAATTTATCAGGCTATGGGTATTGATCATCGAGCTGAATTGCATGATCAGGAGGGTCGACCTCTGCGGATTTGTGACGGTGAGCCGCTGCCATTGTTTTGATCAAACGCGCTGCGTTCAGTTGCCGTCATTGATCTTGCTAGGGATTGGGGCAAAAACCTTTTCGCGTGATCCTGTAACGGATTAGTTTACCAATGAATAATTCGGTCATGAAGTTGTGTATTTTTTCCATCATTACCTTTACCTTGGTTGCTGACCTTTTGGCTGAATCGGTAAAGTGGCCCTTTTTTGCTTTCCAGAACGGGGTGCATTTCAAGACGGTTGAGGAGCGTGTCAGGGTCTTAAAAGAACTCGGATATGATGGTATCGGATCGGCAAACCCAAGTGCTGGCGAGCAGTTAAAAAAGCGGTTGAGGTTATACGACGAGGCCAAACTCAAGCTTTTCAGTTTTTACGTGGGCGGACGGCTGGGTGCCGAGGGCCATACGTATAACCCGGTGATCACGGAGATGATTGCCGGTCTCAAGGGGCGGGATACTGTTATCGAGCTTTATGTACAGGGCAGCAAGAAGGACAACACAGATGAGCAGGCGGTTGCCTTTGTGCGGGAAATTGCCGACCAGGCCAAGCAATCAGGTCTCAAAGTTGTCCTTTATCCTCATGCCAATTTTTATATCGACAGGATTGGTGATGCCGTCAGAGTGGCAAAGAAAACCAACAGGGATAATGTCGGAGTGATGTTCAACCTTTGCCATTTTCTTCATGTGGAACCGAAGAGTGATCTGAAGGCAGCGCTTGTAAATGCCAAGCCTCTGCTCTGGCGAGCCAGTATAAGTGGTGCAGAAGAAGGCGGTCGATCCTGGGGAGAGCTGATCCAGACGTTGGATCGTGGCAGCTTCAGTCAGGCGAAAGTAACCGAACTTTTGCGTGAGGTTGGGTTTGACGGTGCAATCGGCCTACAATGTTATGCGATTCGTGGTAATGCCCGTGATAATCTCAAGCGCTCAATGGCGGCGTGGCGCACATTACATTCCCATTAAGCTTTCTTGATCGATGCGATTTGTTCCGTTGCGCTGTGTGTTCTTGGGAATTCTGTTCTTGGTTTTTTGTCTATTGTCCAAGGGATATGCTGATGAGCAGAAAAGAGTCATCAGGGACATCGAGTTTGCAGTTGTTGATGGGTACAGCCTGAAGCTGGATTTATACCAATCCTCTAAGCCGAGGGGTTCTAAACTACTGGTCTGGATACACGGTGGTGGCTGGCGAAAGGGCAGCAAGGAAAAGTGCTTCCTGAAGTGGTTGCCCGCGCATGGTTATACAGTAGCCAGTATTTCCTACCGACTTAGTTCAGTTGCCAAGTTTCCTGCTCAGTTGCATGACTGTAAGGCGGCAGTGCGGTGGTTGCGGGCAAATGCCGATAAATACGGTTATGAAACTAAAAAGATCGCCGTTGCTGGGGCGAGTGCCGGAGGGCATCTGAGTGCCTTGATGGCGACTACGGGTGGCAATAAAGAACTTGAGGGAAAAGTCGGAGGAAACCTTGATCAGTCATCCAGAGTGCAGGCAGCGATCGATTATTATGGTGCAACGGACTTTATCCTGCGTAGCAAGACCCAGCCCTCAAGGGCGAACGATAAAGGATCGGTGGTCTATGATCTACTGGGAGGCGGGGCTCATGAAAAACCGGCTTTGGCAAAGCAGGCTTCCGCCGCCTACCACGTAAGCCGTGATGATGCACCATTGCTTGTTTTTCATGGTAACAAGGACAACACGGTCCTACTCGATCAGTCGCACGCCATCGTGAAGGCTTACCAGAAGTCAGGTTCACGGGTGCAGATATATGTGATCGGAGGTGCTGGTCATGGTGGTAATCGGTTCTATGAAGACGAGAATGCCCAGCGACTGCTCGCATTTCTTGAGGACACCTTGAATTCCGCTCAGAATCAATGAATCAATTCTTCAGTGTTTTATTGACTCTCGCAATAGTTGCGGCGGCTGCTAATGCCAAAGATGATCCACAAAAGATTCTGAATCGATTGCCGAAAGGCACCATTATTGAACGGGATATTGTTTATGCGAAAAATGGTGAGCGCGAGATGTTACTGGATGTCTACCGCCCCAAGGCCAATAAGCCATTGCCTCTGGTGATTTGGTTTTATGGAGGGGCGTGGGACTGGGGCAACAAGGACCGCTCCAACCCGATGGTGCCATTGATATCACATGGATATGCCATTGCAGGCGTTACATACACGAAGAGTCGTGAAGAAATTTTTCCTGCTGTTATCAATGATTGCCGGGCAGCAGTGAGCTTCCTGAGACTTAATGCCAAGCGCTTTAACCTGGACCCGGCACGTTTCGGGGCGGCGGGCGAATCATCAGGCGGTCATTTGACTGCTCTTTTGGCAACCACCAGTGATACAGACAAATTCCAAAAGCATCCGGTAACTCTTAAGGCATCATCTGCTATTCAGGCTGCCAGTCCATGGTGTGGTCCTACCGATTTTCTGAAACTCAATGACGTAAAAGCTTCCCAAGACTATTCCAAAAGGCAGTCCGCTCCATCACGATTGATTGGTGCACCTATCAAACAGGCGCCAGAGAGATGCAGAGAGGCTAATCCGATTACTTATGTCAGCAAAGGTGACCCTCCATGCTTCATTGTTCATGGTGATAGGGATTTTGTCGTACCGCTTAACCAGAGCGAACTGCTTCATGCTGCACTCAAGAAGGTAGGTGCTGCGTCAACACTTTATGTTGTTAAAGGTGGGCAACACGGATTTTCCGATATATCACCTGCCAACGA
>CALCSP010000785.1 GCA_937893785.1 uncultured Verrucomicrobiales bacterium | reverse complement strand
TCAGTCGATTCCTCTTCCTGAATTTCAAGAGCATCATCGTGTGTGATAATGCCAAGGAGGCGATTTTCATTATCAACTACAGGAAGGGCCAGCATATCATATTTGACCATCATTTTCAGTGCCTCTTCCTGGTCTGCCTGAGCCCGTATTGCCAGCTTTTCGTGATCCATGACATCCCGGATTGCGGTGCTGCGGGAATTGAATGTGAGATCCCGTAATCTCACCTTGCCAAGGATACGGTTTTGTTCATCGACTACATAGATCCTTGCTAAGGTCTCGGCATCCTCCTTGGTAGTTTCCAGTGCCTCAATTGCCTGCCTGATCGTTATGTCTTCATGAAGCGTGGCAAACGCTGTGGTCATTCGACCTCCAGCTGAATCTTCAGGGTATTCCAGCAGGGTTTCCGCTACATGCTTTTTTTTCTTGGAGAGAAGATCAACATAGGTTTGCTGTTGTTTCTTGTCTGCTTCCTGTATGACGTCAGCAACCAAATCATCAGGTAGGCTTTCAAGAATAACCGTCTGATCCTCTTTGCTTAGTCCGGCGATCAGGTCTTCAGTTTCCGGGGCGGGCAGGAAGCCAGTGATCAGGGAAAGAGTTTCATTATTGAGGTATTGGGCAAAACGAAGCTGCTCGTTCTCGTCCAGTGAGGTAAAAGCGGCAGCTGCATCAGCGGGATGCAATTCATCACAGATCGCCTGGAGACGGGCTTTATCTCCAGCAGCAATTGCATATTCAATGGCTTCAGAGTGTTTCATTGATCCCGTATTTTGACGGTCGAGGAACTCGGGTTCATTTGGTAAAGAATACCGGGTGATATGCAAGTTCGAATATACGCCAAAGAACCATAGTGGTAAGCGAGAGATGACCGAAACAATATATCACAGATACAGTCCGGCTTTTCTCGCCCGCCCTGACTCTTCTGTGAATGCTTTCCGCTGCCCATATCAGGCTGAACACGATAGGAGCGTAAAGTGATAACATAAAGCGGTCGCCTTTGCCAATCGGCCTATACCAACTGAAAAGAGTCAGGTAGCCGATGATGAGCACAATGACAAAGAATGCGACGGTTATTGAACCCGGCGGGGTTCCAATACTTTTATTGCTTTGCCGTATGAGGCTGTATAGCCAGATTAGCAACAGAATGCCGGCCAGAAACATGAGATGCATACCGCGTGCCGGTAGTAAGACACGCCATGGATCGGGACCGGTTTCACGAATTTTTGCGCGCTTTGGGAAAAGAAAGTCTTTACTTGTAAGCCTGATCCCTTCAGAGAGCCTTAGAATTGCCTCATCGTTTGTATGGGTTTTCAGATAAAGGGATAATGAGGGCTTTTCGTCTTCGGGTATTTTTTCAAGCTTTTCCCGGGTATTGTAGTTGATCATGAAGTCAATACCCTGAGGTTCAAAATTATCTAGCCACATCCAATAACCGGGGTAGTTGCCAAAAATATTTCCGAATCGTTGATAGGATGAATTCAACAGTGGGCCGGCTGTCATCAGAAAGGTAAGTATACATAGCAGGCTTCCCAGAAGATGAGAATTGGAGTTCCATTCGGTGGATATCCTGTCAGATTGGTTGCTTTTTTTTCCGAAAAGGCAATGAATCAGAAAGCGCATTGTTAAGACAGCGAGAAAGGCAAGCAACAATGGGAGGGCAGATGCCTTAGCTAAGTAGGCCAATCCGGTTAGGAAACCAAAGAGCGTGTAGCGCCAGAGGCTGTTTTTCAGCATAGTCATGATAGCGCATACCCAGGCTGCAAAGAAGAGGATAAAGTAGAGAGGTTCAGGTTGAAACCAGACGGACCTTGGAAGGAAGGTGCCAAGACCGGCAAGTAAAAGAAAGTTCATCGTGGCCGGCAAGGAGAAATACCTTGAGATCAAAATGGCACCGAGCAGTAGGAATGAGAGAGTGATCGTGAGGTTCAACCACTTGCCTCTTATGAAGAATTCCTCTTCGTTCTGCTCGTCAAGATGGAAACGCGCCGCCACCCACGGCCATAGCGGATTAACGACTCCATCTGTATAGTGAGGAAACCAATTCCAGATGGCCTGTGAGATTCCGGAGGAGAAGTCAGGGGTGGTGAACTCCTTGGTCTTCAGGGCAAGGCTGATGTTGTTCTGTTGATCCGAGCGATTACGGTCACCATTAGTCTGATTGATTAGGTGGCGACCAAGGTAAAAATAGAGAGCAGTGAATATGATCAGGAATAGGGCAAGAAAGTAAGGTCTTGCAACAGACCACGTGAGGGAGCTCGTACGGTGGGATGATGAATCAGGACTGTTGTCTTGTTGCAAGTTCCTTGGCATGGATTGTATTCAGCTGGGGAAGGAACGCTCGGTGACTGGTTTTGAAGTCGGGAAATTACTGGATGCTTCAGGTTATTTAGCGCCGGCTTCTTGGCGGGACGATAACTATTTCCACCCTTCGGTTGATCGATTGTTGTTCCCTGCTTCCACTAGGGTTGATGAGTGGGCGGCTTTCCCCCATAGCCTTGATCTGTATTCTTTTGGACTGGATCGAGAGTGCGTCTGCCAACCAGTTGTATACTGAGAGTGCTCGCTGTTTACTTAATTGCATGTTGTATTCTTCGGATCCTGTGGTGTCGGTGTGCCCTTCGATGATGAAGCTGGATTCCGGGTTCTTTTGAATCAAAAGCCCGAGTTTCATCAGGCTCAGCCGTGCGCTTTCCTTAAGTTCTTCCTCGTCATAGGCGAACAGCAGGTCTGTCGGCATCAGTATAGGTTTGGTTTTATCCATGATGGGACCAGCTCTGTTTAAGAGCTCATCTAGGTTGCTAAAACCCTGAGTGACATCATTGCCTTTTTTTGAAAGTTTCGCGAGAGTGTCATTGTAGGTCTTGAGCAGCTGCTCTTTCTCTAGGAGTTCATCTTCGGAGATCCCGTTGCGTATGACTAGCTGGTCAGGTGAGGCGGCGGGAACCTTATCAAGCATGCGCTTAGTGATACGATCCAGTTCCTTTGCGAGATTTTTCGAGTCTTGAGCTAGGATGGAAGCGACGTTATCGCCTCCCTTGGCGCCTCCGCTACCGGGAAGTGCCGGCAGTTGTTCACCCGGCTTGAGCCGGATTTCGACATTTGGCAGTTCTTTCTGAAGTTCGTAAGGGTCTTCAGCTTGCTGGATTATGTCCCGTGAGTTGACCTGAGTGATGGCGGCTTTATCGGCCTCATCAGTGGATTTGGGTTCATCGCCCTGAATTTTCTCGTTGATGACCTGCTGCACCTTGAGGTCTTTAAGGTTTTCTATTGCTGAGCGTGTTGGGGATTGCTCTCTTGGTACAACCACCTTTTGAAACCAGAAATAGAGTCCAGCATGGACACTAGCTGAGAGCACCAGAGCGATTACCATCCAGGGCCTGATCAATGACTGGGCACTGGAAGGAGTGGCATTCCAGTCATATCGTGATTTGACAGCCATCTTCTAGGTCTGTCACGTTCCTT
>CALCSP010000784.1 GCA_937893785.1 uncultured Verrucomicrobiales bacterium | reverse complement strand
CTTTCAAAAGCGTTATAGGATGCCCGCATCGCCTCGAGTTGCTCGAGGCAAGCCAGACAGTCATGGCCGAGGAAGAAGAGCATTACCAAGGGCTCACCGCGGAAATCATCCAGGCTCTGCTCATCACCGTTACGGTCGGAAAGCTGCCATTTTTCGGCAGCCACCGCGGCACCCACGATCGGGGCACCGCCCGGGTTAAGAACTCCACCGCCACCCAGCCCGGGATTGCCCGGATCCACAATGACTCCTCCACCCGGATCAACGATCACCCCGCCATCACCTGGGTTAACTATAGGTCCAACGCCTATATTAACCGGCCCGACATCCAATCCAGTCGTATCTATTGCTTCATTCAAGTCATAGGCAAGGCGATAATAATTAGCCCGACCTTCCCGGGTAGACACCTGGTAAGGAGTCTGAGAATTGGTGACATCACTCCAGTTCACCAAATCATTGGACGACTGTAGCCTTGCGGACTCTAATACGCTCTCATCCCAGCTAAAACTGAGTGTGTCGTTGGGAGGCGCTTTCTGAATAACCAACTCGGGATAGCGAGCACCAAGGACAGTGAAGCTCTCCTCCACCCTTGCACCGTCATTATCCTCAACCTGAACCGTGATGATCTGGGCTCCAGCGTGCAGGTTATTGGCAGTGGCCACGAAGGGTGGTTCATTGACCTCGGCAAAGAGGGCATTTGATACACCCAGCGGGCTCGCACAGGACTTGTAGTAGAAGCGCACCGCTGCCACTTCTCCATCAAGATCCCTTGCATCAACCTGAATTCTGATTGCGTCCCCTTCCCGGACAATTGGACGCCTTCCGGCAGTCTCAATTTCTACAAGCGGAGGAAGGTTATCCACTACTTGTATGACACGCTCTACCGCGACGACATTCCCTGCATCATCAACTGCTTCAGCACGAACAATGATAGCCCCATTATTATGCAATCCGCGACTGAAAAACTCGGTGTTTATTGTCCCCCCCTCTGTCTCCTTATAAAGTTGCCCGTTGAGGTAAACACGAGTCGCTACAATTTGCCGATCATCGACTGCGTCAACAATCAGTGGAATAGGATCCTCTGAACGCACACTGCACATGGTGCCGCCCACAAGGCAGTGCACAGAGTCATGAAGTCCCGGGCTGTGTTCAAGGCGATTACGGAAATCAATTGCCACCACCGGGGGTGTATCAATCTCCTCAGGACCATCGGTGAAAAGTTCAAGGTCAAAGACAGCGTCATAGCTGCCTTCAGCCTGATGCAACTCGGCAGCAATCACATTGTTACCCGGCTTGAGAAGCTGCAGGAATTTGGAGATATCATACGTGCGATAAAAATTCTCCTGTGCTCCCTCAACCGGTTCCTCGGCAAAGGTTTCACTATCGATAGCTCCTCCACGAAGGCAATACCGACTAACCTCAACGCCATTGAGATAAACAATCAATCCGTCATCT
>CALCSP010000783.1 GCA_937893785.1 uncultured Verrucomicrobiales bacterium | reverse complement strand
GCGCGATCCTTATCAACTGGAAAAACCTCTGCAAGCCGATCGATAAGGCCGGCTGCACTTAAGCTTTGATCTTTTTCACTCACCGGAAAAGGAGTCCTCCTTCCCTTCATTCTGAACACTATCCCGTAAGCGAATACGGAAACGGTTCAATAACACAAAACTGCCCCAGAAAATACCAATACTCATCAAAAAACCCATGATCAATCCATCACTTATACCAAAAGGCAAAGTCATCAGACCACAAACAAGGATGACTATGTCTACCGCGAGCACGAAAAGCGACAAAGACCACAAGTCAGGAGCGATTTTTGAGAAATACCAGAGCCCCGCTCCAAGAAAAGCGATCTCCATGATCATCAGCCATGGATCCAGTATATCGTTAACTCCAGGACGACCATGGTAAGTCATGCAAACATGGATGACGGAGGCGTAAAGAGTAAAGAAGACTAGGACAAAGCGAAACCAAGCAGCCCTAACCCAGTCCCAGGAATTCCTGCCACGTGAGACCTGACTAATCAGGACAAGCATTGAGAGCAAAAAGATTAATGTGATACTGCTAATTGCCACGGAGGGCTCATCAAAATAGTCACTAGACCAATGCTCAAATTCAATATTGATGTAAGCAATTAAGAGCACAATCCATGCCGACCACAACGGCAGAAATCTGGTAAGAAGCACCACCGGCAACGGAAACAGAACAAGGCGCCTGAAGAACCAGACCGAGTCAGCATCCAGTTGGTAAAGCTGACTCATGATGACCAACACCCCTTCAATGCCAAGAACAACACCGAAAGCAAAAAACTTTCCCGGAAGGCTACTCATGCCCTTCCACCAGATTCCCAACGCACAACCGACCATGACAATCTGCGGAATTAAGAGCCGGAAAGTTTTTCCCAATTCTTGCCAGTTTGCGGCAATGACCATGATAAATCCGAAAAGAAAAAATGCACCGGCAGCACCAAGAATTCCCCTAAGCACAAGCTCACGGGTAGATGTCCTTGGATAAAGGATATTATAAGCGGACCTTCGAGCCTCCTTATTGATGACTCCTCTTAAAAAGAGAAGATCAACTAACGGGCGATCCGCAGGAAGGTTATCCACCGTGGTTGGCTCTTCACTTCCAACAATGTCTCTTAGTGTGCTCAATCAGCAAAAAATAAAGAGTTTAGTAGAAAAAGAAAATTGAATTTCCCCATGCGTCTCATCATTTAAATCAATGCTTTATAAACTATGTTCCAATATAATAAATAAAGACTAATTGCGATTCTCATATCAGCCCTTTCTGAAAAGAGTATCGAACAAGTTATAACCGATTTTTTAACCTTTATTCAGTTTAATTATCGCCAGCAGGTTAAACTGCTGTGCCACAAAGTTAATGGGCTATACTTCACTTTATAATTTATATGAACGCAATAACCCTCCCACTGACTTGCACCCTACTTGTATTACTCCGGTCAGTTTTCCATCATGATCTAACAATCAACTTGTGGATTTTGATTTGGGCCGTGGATGCATTTATTTTTTGCCTGGCCGCTATAAGTATTTTTCAGCTCATTATTGCTATAAGAAAAAAACGGCACCCTCGTTCAGGCATCCTACTTGCCGCATTAATTGTCAGCGGTTCTGTTTCCTACGGCACAGATATTCTGAAAGACCTGGGGCTCCAGTTGAGATTTTACCGTTTCCAGAAAGAATACTCCGAAATTGTCGCCGAGTTACAATCCGGCAGCATTGCCCAAACAGGTGAACATCTTGGCATCGCCTATACATCGGAAAATGAGCCCGACTTCCGAGTCGCCTTCTCCTGGGCGGGTATTATTGATAACTGGTATGGCGTCATTTACGACCCAAGTGGCAAAATTATGCATTGCAACAAATCAGATCCACCGCTTTCAGACCACCCCCCCATTACTGATGAAGAACTGGAAAAAATATCAATGATATTTGGTGGTGTGATTTATAAGGCAGAACATCTGGGAGGTAATTGGTATCTCGGATGGTTCACCTAGATAAAAGCCCTTCATTTCACCGAGTTTTAATCTTGCCCCTCACCGATCACGTTTATATAAATAGAAATTATGAAGACCACTCGCCGTAAGTTTCTCTCGACAACAGGTACTGCAACAGCAGCCATTGGATTTCCTGCCATTATTCCCGCATCAGCACTCGGTAACGCTGACAGACCAGCCCCCAGTAACCGCATTGTGATGGGCGGTATTGGCATAGGAAATATGGGTAGAGGCGATCACGGTGCATTTCTAGGTAAGAACGATGTCCAGTATGTCGCGATTTGCGATGTGCGCAAAGGTGCCATGAACCAAGGCAAGGCCAAAACAGACGCCAAGTATGGCAACAAGGACTGCAAGGCATATGATGACTACCGCGACATTCTTTCTCGCGATCACATCGACGCCGTCCATATCGCCACTCCAGATCACTGGCATGCGCAGATGATCATTGAGGCTTGCCGCCATGGTAAGGACGTATTCTGCCAGAAACCTGAATCACTAACCCTCGGAGAGGGCTCCCTGATGGTTGAGACCGCAAGACGCTACGGCAGGGTCGTTTCAGGTGGAAGCCAAAGAGTTTTGCAGGACTATAAAGGCACCGTGATTCGTTGCTGGAATGGTAGCTACGGAAAGATTAGCTCCATTAATGTCAATGTCGGCCCCATTTCCAAACCCTGTAACTTGCCGCCTGAAAAGGTGCCGGGTGACATGAACTGGGAAATGTGGCTCGGGCCCGCACCTTGGGCACCTTACAATTCCAAGCGCTGTTCGGGTAGCTACTCTACCAGTGGAAACAGCTGGAGATCCTACATTGACTACTCCGGGGGAGGAATGACAGATTGGGGAGCCCACCATTTCGGTGGCGCTACATTTGCTGTCGACGTGCGCGAACTGCAACCCCAAGAAGCCGTTCTCGATGAAATCAACGGGAAAAAATTCGTCAGCCTGAAGTATTCCAACGGCATCGAGATTACTCACAATAAGCCCGGAGTAGGACAGATGCATGTAGGCAGGGACAATGTCCAGCGTGAAGGAAAAGAAGTGCCTAATTACGCAGGCAGCGGTGGAATTACAGGTGATTTCATCGAGTGCGTTAAAACTCGCGGCAAGCCGTTTCGGGACATTGAATACGCAATCAACACGATGGCAGTGCCACATCTTGCGACCATTGCCTACAAGCTAAACCGCTCACTGAAGTGGGATTCCGCCAAACAGGAATTCATTGGAGATGCTGAAGCTAATCGGCTCAGGCATCGTGCCCGCCGTGAACCATGGCAGATCTAGTCCAATCAATGCCACAAACAATTTAAATTATTTAAAAAGGAAAAATCACTATGTTAGATCAGGCACTTGAAGCATTAAAAACCTATGAATGGGGCGTTGATCCCAAGGCAGTACAAGGGATCCAGGATACCATTGTCGCCACCCATGGCAATAGCGATGCCCGCAAAAGCCTTGAAGGCAAACTTGTAGCAGCTCTAGGAACAGAAATACCACGAGCCGCCCAG
>CALCSP010000782.1 GCA_937893785.1 uncultured Verrucomicrobiales bacterium | reverse complement strand
TATCTGGCGCCCCGTGCCCCAACCAACACCTGGAACTTGTGGCATCAGGGACACATAGATCCGCTTTTTGATCGATTGATTACCAACATGGTTGTGTTTGAGGGAGTCAATCCGGAGCGGGTTTATCTGATGGGTTACTCGGCTGGCGGTGATGGAGTCTATCAACTAGCACCTCGGATGTCGGACCGATTTGCCGCCGCGGCCATGATGGCCGGTCATCCGAATGAGACTTCCCCGGTGGGTTTGCGCAATATTCCCTTCGCCTTGCAGGTTGGTGGGCGTGACGGCGCCTATAAACGCAATACGGTTGCCGCCAACTGGCAGAAGAAACTTGCTGAGCTGCGCAAGGAGGATCCGGGTGGCTATGAGCATTTCGTGAAGATTTACGAGGGCAAGGGCCACTGGATGGATCTTGAGGATAAGGTGGCAGTCCCGTGGATGGCAAAATACGAGCGGCGCCGGTTTCCGGAAAAAATTGTCTGGAAGCAGGACAATGTCACTCATGGTCGCAGTTACTGGCTGGCCCTTTTGGATGGTCATGGCAAGGGGGGGCAGATGATTGTCGCTTCCCGTAAGGGACAGAAATTCATCGTGGAGGATGCCGGAGAGCTCATGTGCCTTACGATCCTGCTCAATGATTTGATGGCCGATCTTGATCAGCCGATCGAGGTGATCTCTGGTGGCGAGACCGTGTTTAAGGGCAAGGTCGAAAGGAGCATCAGAGTCATTTCTCGGACCCTTGCCCAGCGTGGTGACCCGGGACTGGTATTCAGTGCGGCGATCACGGTGGATTGCGGCGAGTAAATCCTGCCGATTTTACGGGAATATGGGCGGTTTTTCTTTGTGGCTTGGAAGGGTTGGCCAATCTGGATTAGGATCTTTGCACGATATGCGATTTCAGATGAAAGAATTCATGGTTTTCGGGATGCCCTTGCTCGCGGCTTTCAGCCTGCTGATTCCGGTTGTTGGGGCAGGGGAGTTGCCGGGAAGGTTTTCGGTGCAACCGATTGCCGATGCGTGGGCAAAGCAATACAACCTGCCGTCCTCCTTCTTTGAGAAGGGGTTGATGGTTGAGGACATCCTCATTGCCACTTCCGGGCGCATCTCCGATCACGCGATCCTGGAATCTGCCTACCTATTTGAGAAGATGATGAAGAGTATTGCGCCGGAGGTGGCGGAGCGCATCCGCAAGCGCAAGGTGCTCTGTATCCTGGTCGGGCACAGTGAGCTCACCTCCAATATTCCGCAGTTCAAGACACCCAAGACGGGCAAGGAACTCGACTTCTACAACTGGCGGCAGCGGGGATTCTTGCGCTACATCGACGGGCGACCGGTGGTGCTCTTTGCCGAGGAGGATGTCCTCGAGTATCCGGGCGCGATGCAGAATGAGAGTATCTTAATTCACGAGTTCGGGCATGTGATCCATGGCGCGGGATTTGATGAGCGACAGCAGAAGCTCTTAACCGAGGCCTTCGGCAAGGCCAAGGCGCGC
>CALCSP010000781.1 GCA_937893785.1 uncultured Verrucomicrobiales bacterium | reverse complement strand
TCAGGAAAAACTCATGCAACAGCCTATCCACTTGCAATAAACCATCACGCGTCATGACAATCTCAGATCCGTTAAACTGAAGAAAGCCCTCTTCCTGAAGATGAGAAATAGGCTTGGAAAACAACTCCGCAACATCAGCATTAAATTTCGCATTGAAATACTTCATATCTGCGCGGCCAATCTTTAACTGCAGAATGAATTCACGGATTAAACTCTCCTCATCATCAATGCCGTATGCTCTGTAAATTGGCAAATCCCCATCGGTGACTCGATTCAAATATGCTCCGATATCATGTTCATTCTGGACATGCACCCCGCCGATATGTCCAAATGAGGCAACTCCTGCACCAATCATATCTGCCCCACCCCAAAGAGCATCACGGTAAACAAATTTGGTTTTTTCAGGGTCTTTAACGACAGTATAAGCACTTGTCACGGTATAACCCGCATCAACAAACGCATCAAAAGCTTGACTGACCCAGCGTCGCTTTGTTGGCCAATCTGCAACTGGTGCTGAGAGCTTGCCACTTTTTTGCATCTCCTTGTAAATCCCTGTGTTGTAAGGAATTTCCATTTGGTAAATGGTGACACAATCCGGACCAAGACCAATCGCCTTTTCAACACACCGCTCCCAATTTTCATCCGTCTCATCAATCATACCGGCAATTAAGTCGATATTTATCTGAGGAAATCCAATCGCTCGCGCATGCCCATATGCCCGCTCAATTTCCCCTGAACGGTGAGCCCGACCATTTAGCTCCAGGATATGATCATCAAAATTCTCTACCCCTAGACTTAATCGAGTAACACCTAGTGAGCGAATTTGATCGAGTTTTTTCTCGTTTAACGTCCCAGGCTCACACTCAAAGGCTACTTCCTCCGCATCATCCCAAGGGAAGACAGCCTTCATTCTATTAGTGAGGTCTTCTAGTTGAGAAACTGAAAGATAGGACGGAGTCCCCCCTCCAAAATATATAAACTTAGGCTTGCGACCAGCAAGGTATGGAGTTGACCCATACATTTCAATTTCGCGAATTCCAGCATCTATATATGCTTTTATTTCAGCTGCATTTTTGTCGGTATAGACTCTAAAATAACAAAAATGACAACGTTTTCTGCAAAAAGGAATGTGGAAGTAGATACCCAATGGATAGTCCCCGGGGTGCTTAGAAGCGAGCACATCCTGTGCTAGTGGCACTTTTTCAGGAGACCAGAAAGAATAAGGCGGATAGTTAGATATAAAATAATTACCAACCTCGGTCTGCCCATCATTACCGGCGTTGACTGAACTGGGTGAATTTGTTTCGGACATGAACTGTCAGGATTATGAATTTTTACCGGAAAAAGCGTAAACTTTACCATCGTCACACCCAATAACCAACTTCCCTCCTGATATAGCCGGCGAAGACCGAATGGAATCGCCTACATCATAGCTCCAAACTTCTTTTCCAGTCTTCGAATCAACGGCATAAACACTACCGTCACCGGATCCAACAAATACCAATTTCCCGGAAACAACTGGGGAACTCTCTATTCCTGAACCCGTCTTAAACTCCCATTCTCCCTCACCGCTACTCCTATTGATTCGATAAAGGCGCTTGTCCTTGCCTGCGGAATAAACCGAATCGTTTGTCACTGCCGGGGAAGCAATAAAAGGAAAGTCACGTTCTCCGAACTCCCATAAGCGCTTCTTTGCGGACAGATCAAACGCCGCAACCCTATTCCCGTGATGCGCGACATAAGCAACTCCATCAGACACTACAATAGAATTTGCAATGTAGTTCTCCGCATCCATAGAAGCACCAACCATTCCTGTATCCGCATCCAAGCAATAAATCTTTGCATCACACCCACCAAAATAAATTTTTCCCTTATACACACCTGCCGCACCATTAACATAGTTTTCAGTCTCATACTTCCACTTAGCCTTTCCGGTAACCAAATTAACGCAGTGAAGAAAGTTATCGTAACTACCAATAAGCACATAATCCGCAGAATCTTTCTTGCTGTGGTAAAGATTAGCCCCTGCCAGAATCTCCCCGTCAGTTTCATATTTCCAATTCAACTCACCCGTAGAGCTCTTTAAAGACTGGAGTATTCCGTCACCCGAACCAAAAACCACTGCACCACCCGAAACACACGCAGATCCCTCTATGATGTCACCCGCTTTGTAGTCCCAAAGAACCTTGCCGCTATTGAGATCAAGACAGGAAAATCGTCCATCCTCAGCACCAATAAAAATCCTGTTGTCTGATACTACTGGCGTTGCCATAACGCTTCTTCCAACTTCGGTAACCCAATCAAGTTGAAGAGGCGCGGTCAGCTCCTCCTTTGCAATTCCACTCATGTCGGCACTACCCCTAAAAAGCGGCCATTCAGCCAACACTGTTGTATTCAACAGCATACACAGAAGACCGGTTATTATACCTAAGCTCAATCTAGGGTGATTTTTACTGGATGACATATTGAAACCTAACCTCACGGAGTTATTCTTCAAGTAGTTGCACTTTTTATGGATGACTTAAGTCAATTACCTGGAGAACCCATTCCCAAAGAGCTTTATTCAGAATATGAAGAGCGCCCATTCCGCACATGCACAAGGTGCGGCGAAACACTAGCTGATTTTGCCGAAGGATTTCAAATCGCAAAGGTATTTAAGAACAATGAAGCGGTTTTCGAGTATGCTCTCTGCTCACACTGCCACATTGGCATGATTGAGGAGTTTTCAGCAGAATCTCGTCAGACTCTGGAAGATTATTACGCCAAAAACATGACCCCGGGGCTCGGTGCCCACCAGTGTGGAATCTGCCTGCTGGAAAGAAACGAGCTTCCACAAAATGAATTCTCACTTGGAGCCGCATGCGTTGGCAACAAGTTGATCGAAGCATTTATGATTTGCTCACCTTGCGTTGAGAAGAGTAACGTTCTGGTCTCCAAGAAAACCCAAGGAATATGGAATGATTTCATTGACAGTAATTTCCCGGGAGTCCCGGAAAATTCTTTGCCCTGCCCAACAGGAATTAGTATCTTCTAAATCGCTCGACTTGCTTATCCCCACAGAAATACTAAAATATTAAACTGCCGTTTTTTTTTAAGATTCTATCAATGGAAAAGGAAGAATACTTAGCTGTCTCAAGAAGCATGCTGCTTCGTTCGCTGACATCTATATCATTAGCGACACTGATTGTTTTTTTTACCACGAAAACCAATTCAGCACTTGGCATCATTCCCACTTTTGTAATCTCTCTGGTGTTCTTTTTCAGTTCCACCATTAAATTTTTTCCCGCCTCAGGTGCATGGATGAACGTGCGTTTTCGAAATTACAAAAGAACTCGCTCTGGACTTTCTGCTTTACCTACCTCGGATACACCTCAAGAAAGATTTCTCGATGACTACCGCAGAGGTTAAAGTTTGTGCCTAAAACACTTATTTATACATTGAGCCTATCACCGTCCCCCACACAATTGCTCAAACTCCTGAGCAACTATTTACATGCGCTGAAGGAGACCGGAGACAGCAATGTTTTTCTAAGCAACAAGGCACTCTCTAACCTTCGCAACCTGCCAAATATCATTGCTACTAAATCCGATCCAGGAGGAGACAAATCAGCAGCGCTGGAACAAATAAAACAAAGGATTTCTGAAGCAGAGTCGATATCAAGCCTACGCGATACTTTGGTTTTTTCATCAGGGTCACCTCACTCTCGAATCATGTTTGTTGGCGAGGCACCTGGAGAGGAAGAAGAAAAAAAACAGGAGCCATTTGTTGGTCCAGCAGGAAAACTGTTAACCAAGATTATCCAGACCATGGGAATGCGCCGAGAGGAGACTTATATTTCCAACATCGTAAAATTCCGTCCACGCATTGATGGTGAAAGCCAAGGTTCTGCTAACCGCAAACCAACCAAACAAGAAATGCAAAACTTTCTCCCCTTTCTCCTTGATGAGATAAAGATTGTCAAACCTGAGTTAATATTTGCACTTGGCGGAACCGCCATGACTGGATTACTTGGCATTGAATCCAGTGTCAACAGTGCAAGGGGAAGGATTCATAACTTCCGAAAGCATTCTGTCATCGTTACTTATCACCCTTCATTCTTGCTGAGAAGCGGTTCTAATTCAGACAAACGCAAGTTGTGGGAAGACATCCTTATGGGAATGGACCACCTGAGCATCCCGGTCAGTGATAAGCAGAGGAATTATTTCAAGTAACAACTCAATCCTGGTCGGCAGAAGCATCTCCACCCTCAGGAGCATCGGACACTTCAGTTCCTGTTTCCGAGCTGTCTTGACCCGCTAACTCCACGGCTTCTTCCTCTACAACAGGAGCAATGTCCTGCAGGCGCTCATCCCCTGTTAAAGACAATAGCTTCACACCTTGTGCATTTCTGCCAGTTTCACGAACTTCATCAACACGAATTCGAATACTCTGACCACCGCTCGTCATCAACATCAGTTGGTCTTCGTCACTAACAGCGGCAGCACCTACCACAGCGCCCGTCTTTTCAGTACACTTCATTGTGATAATACCCTTTCCACCCCTAGACTGAGATCTATACTCCTCGAAAGCTGTTCGCTTACCTATCCCTCGCTCACTTGCCACCAACATCTTTTTATCATCTGATACAAGGGCTAAGCCAACCACATAATCACCGTCTCCAGGACGTATACCATGCACACCAGCTGTTGCACGCCCCATCGGTCTTGCCTGCTGCTCATTGAATCGCAGGCTTAAGCCTTTACTGGTTACCAACACAACATCATCGTTTCCACTCGTCAGTCTTACGTCAATAAGCTCGTTATCATCATCCATTTTTATCGCAATAATTCCATCCTTGCGAAAGTTTCGGAAGTCATGAACTCCAGTTTTCTTTACACGACCACTCCGTGTGGCAAAAAGAACAAAACCGGCATCCGCACCAAAAGTAATATCCTCCTCAGAGTCATTCACCCTGTAAGCTAATCGCAGGACGGCCGCAACAGACTCCTCCGGCTTTAGGTTGAGCACATTCTTGATACTTCTTCCACGAGCTGCACGAGAAGCTTCAGGGAGTTCATAAACGCGCTCCACGTAGACGCGTCCAGTGTTCGTGAAGAACATCAGATAATCGTGGGCTTGCGCAGTAAAAAGATGCTCCACAAAATCGTCCTCATCATCATTAGAACTCCTTGTTTCCATTCCCCTTACTCCTTTACCCCCTCTTCCCTGAACTCTGTATTCATTGGTAGCAGTACGCTTAACGTACCCACGATGACTCAAGGTGACGATCATCGGATCATTGGCGATTAAGTCCTCTATCCCGATTTCACCTTCATCGGGCAGGATAGGACAACGTCTGGGCGATGCGTGCTTTTCCTTAATTTCAAGAAGCTCATCCTTGATGATTGCCAATACCCGCGACTCCTTGTCCAAAATATCAAGCAGGTCCTTGATTTCAGCGATCACATCATCATACTCAGCCTTAATTTTATCCTGCTCCATGGCAGTGAGCTGGTAGAGCCTCAGTTCAAGAATTGCATTCACCTGTCGATCGGTAAATACATAGCGTCCATCCTGTAAACTAGGCTGATCCCGAATCAAAACGCCAAGGCCTTGAGCGGTCTCAACACTGAAAGTATAGGCCTTTACTTTCTGCCTTGCATCGTCACGATTTTTTGACTCACGAATGATGCGAATAAAGTCATCTAGGTGCCCAAGTGCCAAAAGGAATGCCTCAAGGTTTTCTGCACGGTCCTCTGCCTTGGAAAGGAGAAAACGGGTGCGCCGTATGATGACTTCACGGCGATGCTCAATAAACGCATCGATTGCCTCTAGTATCGAAAGTTGCTTTGGCCGCCTGTCATGAATAGCCAGCATATTCACCCCAAAGGAAGTTTCCATTGCGGTAAGCTTAAACAATTGATTTACGACAACCTGAGGGCGGGCATCTCGCTTTAACGTAATTTCAATACAGGTCTCCTCATCAGAAAGATCGCGCATCGCCGAGATTTCTGTGATGACTTTCTCCCTAACCAGTTCTGCTATGCGCTGCTGTAAAGTTGCTCTATTTACCCCATGTGGAACCTGACGAATGATAATCAATGAAGCTCCCGTGGAGCTTTCCTCGATCTCCATCACGCCGCGCATCTTAACGCTGCCGCGCCCTGTCCTAAAGTAACTGTCTATCCCCTTATATCCCCTTATTTCACAGGCTCCGGCAAAATCAGGCCCCTTGATGTGTTCCTTAATGTCATCGACGGTGAGCTTGGGGTTATCTATCCGCGCGCAGACTCCGTTAATGACCTCGCCCAGATTGTGAGCAGGAACATTGGTTGCCATGCCCACAGCAATACCTGTTCCGCCATTAACAAGTAGATTTGGGATTGCCGCCGGCAAAACCTCCGGCTCGGTTGAGTTCCCATCGTAAGTCTCCTGATGATCAACAGTGCCTTTTTCAAGGTCATTCATCATCGCAGTTCCCATTTGCGTCAGGCGAGCTTCGGTATAACGCATTGCCGCTGGGGCATCACCCTCAACAGAACCAAAATTGCCCTGACCGTCTATCAAAGTTTCACGCATGGTCCATGGCTGGGCCATGTTTACCATGGTTGGATAGATCGCTCCGTCACCGTGCGGATGATACTTACCCATTGTTTCTCCCACGATCCTTGCACACTTCAAATGCGGCTTACCTTGGGATAGAGAAAGGTCATGATGCATCGCGTATAGAAGGCGACGCTGAGAAGGCTTAAGGCCGTCACGTGCATCGGGTAGCGCCCTTGAAATAATAACAGACATCGAATAGTCCAAGAAGGACTTCGACATTTCATCAGCAACATTTATTGGCTTTATCCTATCTTCGGGCATACTTCGTCGTTAACGGGAAGGAACTACAAATTCTCAGACATCCAGATTCTGCACATT
>CALCSP010000780.1 GCA_937893785.1 uncultured Verrucomicrobiales bacterium | reverse complement strand
GGGAAGATGGTTGAGAGCAGGGGTAATGATTGGCCTGCCCTCCCCGCTGCCGAAGGTCATTCTTTGACTTCCCGCTCGCGTGCCAAAAGCCACAAGACATCAGAAAGTCGATTGAGATAAATCCGGATCGCTTCGTTGAGTTCATCCTGTAGCATGAGCACTTCCCTCTCTGCCCGCCGGCAAACGGTCCGCGCATGATCAAGGTGAGCGGCAAATATATCCGAAGAGGCTCCCGGGAAAACCCAACCCTTGAAAGTAATTTCTTTCTCTTCAATTGATGCCACTCGGGCATCAAGTTTCTGGACACGCTCCACGCAAAAAACCTCAAAACCTGCTGCTTTATACCGGGGCAAATCTTCAGGCAGGGTTGCAATATCACCCATTAAAACCACCAAGTCCTCCTGAACAGCAGCAATGAATTCGCTGACAGAATTTTGGGTGTCTGCTGCCCGGGCCAATCCAAGTGCCGAATTGAGCTCATCCACCGCACCTCCAGCAATGATTCTGGGATGATTCTTTGCAACCCGGCGACCAAACATCAGCTCAGTCGCACCATCATCCCCACGGCGTGTGCTAATACTCATGAACTGCTTTCGGCGTTGAGTGAACCAGGCTGCCCTCCATCGGCCTCCATGGCATTGGCTTCCTCGATCATGGCATCAATCTGAACCACATCTTCCCAAGGCAAACGCCGCCTCTGATACTTATTGAATAGCACCTCCCGTGCCTTTTGCAGCTCCTCTAGCTCCATATGCTCATGGGCAGTCCATTCTTCCTCGGAACGCTGCAGTCGGGACATGAACGACCACTTACCACCGTGCTTGGTGGCTCGCCAAAGTCGATTTTCCCCGGTTTCAGTGCGAACTCTCCAGTCATGAATTTTCACAAAAACACCATAATCGCTCACAAAGCATTTGTCATCGGGCTTCCTCTCGGCGTGAATTTACCCCCCTGAAGGCATCCCGCCTGACAAACCAAGCCGTATATCCGTGACCCGCCACATCCAATCCGATGCGATGAAACTGCTTGCCTGGCTGGGTTCTACCATGATTCTTGGAGCCATACTGGCACCGCTCATCTTTTACCTCGGTAAATGGATGGCAGAGCTGCCGGCACTTGAAGGCTACCTCTCTGCAACGCTGAAACGGAGCGACTTCGACCGTTATTTTAACCGGGCCATGCTGCTGGCAGCACTAATCTGCATCGTCCCGCTGCTGCGGTCCCTCAAACTGGGTCGCAAATCACCTAGCCTGAAGCCAAACCCCTTTTGGAAAAGCCATTTTCTGGGTGGATTTTTTCTCGCGGGGGGATTTCTGCTTATCCTTGGATGTACATACCTCTCGTTGGGGCTCTTTGAGACCAAAAACCACTTTGATTTCCGCATGGCCGGAAAGTTCATGATCACCGCCTTAGCCGTCGGTCTGCTTGAAGAATGGATTTTTCGCCGGTTGCTGCTCGACGCGGTATTAAGAACCAGCCGGGTATTTATCGGCCTGTTTTTTGTCACTTTTTTCTTCGCGTTGATCCATTTTCTCAAGCCCCCGGATACCATAGACCTACAAGATGCCGACGTGAAGCTCACCACGGGGTTCTGGATGATAGGACAAATTTTCTTGCACTTTGGTAACCCCGTTTTTATAGCCGCGGAATTTGCAACACTCTTTGCAGTTGGGTGGGTATTAGGATGGGCAAGGCTCCGGACATGCTCACTTTCACTTAGCATCGGCCTTCATGCAGGTTGGGTATTTTCCTATGAGCTTTACCGTTATCATACCATGATGCCAAAACGTCATTCCCCAGAACTTTTTCTTCCCTACATTGGCTCAGATCTCAAGAGCGGCCTGATCCCTCTGGCCACTGTCTGCTTAACCGGCTTGGTGGCCGCAATCTGGCTCCACTCAAGGCATCGCAAAGGCTGACTGTAATACCCTTACCCCCTCAATCCGCATGGGTAATCTGAAACGAACTTTAAGCCATATTGGTGAGGGAATCATCAACCTACTATATCCAGCCAGCTGCTTCGGCTGCCAATGTGCGCTTCATCGGCCTGAGCTTTGCCCAAAATGCATCAGTTCACTTAAACCCGTTAAAACACCGTTCTGTTCCTGCTGCGGGCAACCCTGTGAGGGCGAGATAAGTGGGCCTTTTCATTGTTCAAACTGCAGCGGACAGAATGTTGCCTTCGATTTTGCCATTGCAGCTTACCTGGCACGCGGCTGCATTCGGGAAATGATACATGAGTTCAAGTATCATCGCCGGATTGCCCTACGTCATACACTGGCAAAACTAGCCGAAAATGCACTGGACGACCCTCGCATCGGGGGAGGAAAGGGATGGTTATTAATACCTGTGCCTCTCCACCGAAGAAGAAAGCGGGAACGCGGATATAATCAGGCAACAGAAATTGCCAGAGTGATCTCAAGGCGTCGCAAATTGCCAATGTGCCGTGCCCTGCAGCGCATCCGCTATACCGCCAGCCAAGCACAATTATCGAGAACAGAACGCCTGTGCAATCTAAACGAGGCATTTTCTATGCGCTCTGCACCGGCTATACAAGACAAGATAAAGGGAGCGCAAATCCTTCTAATTGATGACATTTTCACCACTGGCGCCACGGCCAATGCCTGCGCCCGGATCCTGCGTAATGAAGGGCAGGCGGAGAAGGTAGTTGTTACAACCGTCGCCAGAGGTTAAATTGTCGTTTGATTCAGACTCATATATACTGATTTTCCTGATACGATGGCTATCTTTAATAAACCCATCTTCCGCGGGAGCGGTGACAAGAAACGTGACATGCCGGAGGGACTCTGGCAGAAGTGCCCGGATTGTGGCGTTCTTATCCACGAGCTTGAACTGAAAAAAAACCTACGCACCTGCCCAAACTGCAATCATCATTTCACACTCAGTGCAAAAGAACGAATCGATTGCCTTTCCGACCCCGGCAGTTTTGAGGAACTGGACAAAGAATTGACCAGCGTGGATGCGCTCGGATTCAAAGCATACACCGAAAAAATTGATAAATATCGTCAGGCTACCGGGTTAAATGAAGCCGTAGTAACCGGCCGCATTCGAATCATTGGGCATGCCGCCATTCTCTGCGTTATGGATTTTCGCTTCCTTGGTGCAAGCATGGGTTCTGCGGTTGGAGAAAAAATCACGCGAGCCATTGAAACCGCCACCGAGGAGAAATCTGCAGTCATTATTGTCTCCGCATCCGGGGGGGCCAGAATGCACGAGGGAATCCTCAGCCTGATGCAAATGGCCAAAACCAGTGGAGCTCTGGCGCTACATGGCGAAGCCAAGCTACCGTTCATCTCGGTTCTCACTCATCCTACAACTGGAGGAGTAACCGCCAGTTTCGCGACACTCGGTGACATCATTCTAGCCGAACCTGGATGCATGATTGGCTTTGCCGGGCCACGAGTGGTTAAGGAAACCACGCACCAAGAACTTCCAGAAGGGTTCCAGACAGCGGAATTTATGCACGAACACGGCTTGGTAGACATGATTGTTGAGCGACGGGACCTACGCGACCGACTAGCCACCCTGCTTGGCTATCTTCTTCCCTAAAAACAACCTGCGGGGATTCAATCCCCGACCCAATGGAATACTCTGAAGCCATTGAATGGTTGTATGGTCGCCAGGCAGCCGGCATTAAGCTCGGACTGGTCAATATGCGCAGGCTCATCAATGAACTAAGCCTGCCGCTAGACAGGATGAAAGTCATCCATGTCGCTGGCACCAATGGCAAAGGATCGGCTTGTGCCTTTGCGGAATCCATCCTGCGGGCAGCCGGGGAAAAAACCGGTTTTTTTAGTTCTCCACACCTCGTGTCATTCTGTGAACGTATCAGGATCAATGGTATTCCCTCAGACCAACGAAGCGTTGCTGATGGTATTACTACCCTGCAAAAACTGACTGAAGAATGGCAACCGCAACCCACTTTCTTTGAGATGTCCACTGCACTAGCCCTCATGATTTTTGCCAATGAACAAATCGATACCGCAGTGATGGAAGTGGGACTGGGCGGACGGCTGGACTCGACGAATGTCCTTACCCCGACTGTTTGCGCAATTAACAATATCGGACTAGACCACCAACACATACTTGGGGATGACCTCGGGCAAATTGCCAATGAAAAAGCAGGGATCCTCAAACCGGGAGT
>CALCSP010000779.1 GCA_937893785.1 uncultured Verrucomicrobiales bacterium | reverse complement strand
TGCTTATCCTTTAGTATACGAGGCTCCGAGGTAGGAACAACATTACGGGCAATCAGTATGGGTTCAGGGTTGGATGCCCCAAATGGCTCAAGCCGAAGGAATTCATCAAGGATTTCAAGTTGGAGCTGTTCGAGCTTGCACTCTGTTTCAATGTGCAGTTGCGGCAACATGTCCTCAGGGCTGTTATTATCACGAACATGAGCATTGAGGTGAAATCGAAAAGCCTCGACCTCCTCTTCGAGAATGGAAATACCGGCTGCCATTTCATGGCCTCCACCCTGAATTAAGTGAGAGCGGCCGGAGTTAATGATATCAACCAGTGATATACCGGAAATACTTCGGCCGCTTCCCTTGCCTACACCGGAATCGTCAATGGCTATGACAAAAGTGGGCCGGTGAAACTTTCTGCAAATTCTAGATGCCACGATACCAACAACACCCGGATGCCATTCTCGACTTGCGATAACAATACCATAGTCGAAATGCCCGGCACGACCGTTTTCTATCGCATCAATCGCGCTAGTTGCCGCTTCGTGTTCGAGTTTCTGGCGGGTCTGATTTTTTTGGTCAAGATCTACTGCAAGTTGTTGTGCCGCTATGGGATCTTCACAGAGCATGAGATCCAGTGCCAATGCAGCTGTATCAAGTCTGCCTGCTGCATTCAATCGTGGGCTGATACGAAAACTGATATCTTGAGCACCGTAAGGAGGGTTAATTCCGGCAATTTCAGCTAAAGCCGCCAAGCCTACGCTATGTGTGCGTGCGAGTTCACGTAAACCACTTTTTACCAGCGTCCTGTTTTCTTCAATTAAAGGAACAATATCAGCCACCGTGCCGACTGCCACGACATCAAGGTGATCCCGTAGCTTAAAATCATTTACTGGACGCCTCTTGAGCATGGCGTGAGCAAGTTTAAATACCACCCCTGCGCTGCAAAGATAATCAAACCGAAGTGGTTTTCCCGGTTCAGGCACTTTTGGATTTACCAGCGCGATACAGTCTGGCAGTCCGTTGGGCGACGGTTCGTGGTGATCAAGAATAACACATTCGACACCGTGATTTTGTAACCAATGGACTTCGTCAATTGAAGTTGTTCCACAGTCAACCGCGATAATAAGGCTAGGTGATTGTTCCTTCAGACAACGCTCAAGGCCATCAACGGAAAGTCCATAACCCTCTCCAATGCGGTGCGGGAGAAAAGTTCCACACACAACGCCATACGCATCGAGTACAGTTTTTAACAACGTCAAAGATGTAACCCCATCAACATCGTAATCGCCGTAAAGCGTTACTACTTCTCCTTGTTCTGCTGCCGCAAAAATTCGTTCAACGGCAGCCGTCATTCCAGGTATCTCAAAAGGATCGGAGAGATCTGCCAGCTTTGGATCAAGAAAGGCGTCGCGCTCGTTTGTGGAAGTGATGTTGCGATTGGCCAGTATTGCGTCAATAACGGGAGCAAAGTCACCATCTACACAGCCTCTATCAGAAACGGCATGGTTCTTGATAATCCAGTGCGCCTGAGGGGCGTTACTGCCAGCTTGACCACTCACCTCGACTGATCTTCCTGCTTCGGAGATTTTGACGCGGATGGATCAAGTGACAATAATTGTTTGGCACCGATTAGTTTTGCAAAGTCTCCTAGTGGGATTTCCACACCAATATATTTTTTTCTTTGTTTATAGCTGTGAGCCAGAACAAGACCACGGGAATCGAGGGCGGCGAGGCAGGGAACACCCCTGCCTGACGCCTGCTTGATAAAATCGATTTCTTCAAGGGCATTGAAGCGAAGGGCTGGCCAGGGCATTTGTTGCTCCGCCATGTATTCTCGCATTGCTCTTTCAGAATCATCAAAGCTGACAAAAACTATTTCAAAATTGGCACCGGCAGCCTTGGCATCGTTATAGAATTTTGTGAGAATAGGCGTGAATTTCTTGCAGGTAGGACTCCAACCCGCAGAGAAATAAAACAGGAAGTGATCAATGGCCTTCTCAGGATCAAGGGCAAAGGGAACGAATTTGCCAGATTCAATTTTGACCAGTTTTTCGGCAAGTGATTTTGCGACAATGACAGGCCGAGGCAATTGAGGAAGTGTGGCTTCATCCTGAGCGGACACAGCGCTTGCGAAGACTAGAGCAAGAAGCAAAAGGAAACTCGATTTCATGAAAGATCAATAGTTCAACACCATAAAGGCAGGACATAGGGATGCCAGAACGGAATTATAAAACCCCAGCATTAGATAAAATAAATTACGGCGAAAATTGTTTTTCCTTTTGCTTCAGCCATCGATAAATGATTGCACCTGAGCAAATAGTGGCCAAGCCGCAAAGAGATTCGATTGGGTGTTCCATCAACAAGCGCCATTCCAGGTAAAAGGCCATAGTAATGAATAAGAAAGGCGGCAGGGGGTAGAGAGGACAGCGAAAGGGGCGGTGAAGATCAGGGTTGCGATACCGCAGAACCACCACACCGAAAACGACTGCAGCTAAAGAAAGATTAAGCACAAATTCCAGATATAGAATGATTGCCATGGGTTTTGCCCAAAGCAGTCCAAGCGCAAGCAATGTTTGAAGAATGATAGCAAATACGGGGATACGATGACGATTGGTACGGGCTAAAATTTGCAATGACGGATAATCCTGCCCAAGCATTTGACTTACTCTTGGCCCTGCCCAAGTCATTGCGCTGATTGCTGAAATAAGGCCGAAAGCGATGAGGATGCCAACCAAGGCGCCTCCCCGTTCGCCAAAAAGATGCTGTGCAACGATCAACCCAACTTCTTCTTCACCAGCCATTTTGCTGGCAGGAGTGCTGGCGAGAAATCCTGCGTTTACCATCAGGTATAAAAGCAGGACAGCAAAGGTTCCTAGGAAAAGTGCGCGCGGTACACTCCGTGCGGGATCACGAACTTCACCCGCTACATAAGCCGCTGCGTTCCAGCCGGCGAACGAATAGTTGACGTAGAAAAGTGAAATGGCAAACGGCGCTCCGGTAATGACTGCCCAGTCAGCTGCTGATGGAGCAAAGGAAACCGTGCCGCCGCCGGCATGAAAAAGTCCTGTTACAGCAAGAGCTAGAACGAGTAGAAATTTCAGTGCGGTAAAAAGTAACTGAAACCCGCCACCGACCGGGAGCTTCCACATGTGAAAGGCACTTACGCTAATTAAGATCAGTATCGAAAATAAAACTGAGGATTCTCCAACACCCAGAGCTTGAGCAAAATACCTTCCGAACAGCAATGCGCTAAAAGCCACCGGAGCGGCAAAGCCAACGGTAATGGAAATCCAGCCGGAGAGAAAACCAACAGCCGGGTGATAGACTTTTGAAAGCAGGTGATACTCACCTCCACAGCGAGGAAGTGATGCAACCAGTTCACCGTAACAAAGAGCGCCACATAGGGCATAGATGCCGCCCAGAACCCAGAGCAAGAGGATGGCAAACCCACTGTCTATACCAGAAAGTTGCCACCCGAGACTGGTAAAAACACCAACCCCTACCATGTTACCAATTACCAACGCCATTGCGATTGGCCACCCAATTTTTGTCGTTATGCCGTTACCCGAAGGGACTGAATGGTTCATGGTAAGAGGTTAAACGGGGCAAAATATATAAAACGAATGCCTAAAAACATAATGCCGATCTCAGGATGCGGCATGAACCCTCAAATAACCTCGGGTACACTGGCTTATGGATATCAACCAAGCAGTGGGGTCTGCCATGGGGGTTCGGCAGGGTGGTGGTATTGGGATCAATGCCAACATCATTCATGAATCATTTATTTTTTCAATTTTCCACAATAAAATATCATATTGATGAGGGCGTGAAACAAAGACAAAATTATTAGAAATGGATACTACAGAGGGCACTCCTGTCGACCTGAGCAGGCAAAAGCAAAACAATGCCATCGGAGAGCCTAAGACAACATCTTCATTAAAGGGATTTTGGCTGTTGTTTTTGGTGCAACTGCTCAATGCCTTCAGTGACAATTTTTTCAAGTTTTTGGTCATCTTCTTTGCCAGCAAGGGGGTGGAATCGGCTGTACGTGATGAGCGGCTTTTCCAGATTGCAGCGGTTTTTGCCATTCCCTTTATTTTATTCTCGATGGCTTCAGGTGCCCTTGCTGACCGGTTTTCCAAGGGGCGAGTGATTACCTGGACGAAAATTCTTGAGATTTTCATTATGGCGGCAGGTGTCTATGCCCTGTGGGCACAGAGTTTTCCCATGATGTTGGCAGTAGTCTTCATGATGAGTGTGCAGAGCACCATGTTTAGCCCGGCAAAATACGCTTCCTTGCCTGAATTGTTGCCGGCATCGCGTTTGAGCTGGGGAAATGGACTGATCGGGCTCGGTAGCTTTTGTGCCATTATTACCGGCGGCGTGGTGGCCGGCCTATTATCGTCCCAGCTGGGAAATGACGACATCTGGAAAGCGGCAATTACCCTGATTGCAATTGCCATGGCCGGCATGTTGATAAGCCTAAAAATTCCCCGCATCGCGCCAGCTGACCCTGGTAAGCGCATCCGCATCAATTTTATTTCCGAGCTTGGCCGTAACCTGAAGGTGGCACGATCCAACCGGGTGCTTTTCCTTGCTATTACCGGATGTGTTTATTTCTGGCTTATAGGGGCACTTCTTGAGCCAACACTCATTGTTTACGGCCAAGATTTACTGAAACTTGACGATGACGCGAACAGTCTTTTGCGGGCCTTTATGGCCATTGGTATAGCACTTGGCAGTGTGCTGGCAGGATTCCTGTCGGGACGCAAGATTGAATATGGCCTGATCCCGCTTGGCTCATTGGGGCTGGCAGCCTGCTCCTTACTGCTTGGGTTGCCTGGGCTTTCATTTGCCC
>CALCSP010000778.1 GCA_937893785.1 uncultured Verrucomicrobiales bacterium | reverse complement strand
CCCGCCGTTCAGTTTCCCTGACTGCGGTAAAATACTCTTCAAGTTTTTGCCTGTCATTACCTCCAAGCCGCGTTTGCAGTCGCTTTGCGTCCTCCATCACAAAGTCGAGTATACTTTTATTCTTTCTTGCCTGAATAAGGCGTTCTGACTTGCTGCCACCACCAGACGTATCCTTGCCAAACATCCGCTCGAAAACAAGGCGGGGATTGGCTTCAGGAGGCATGGGGACTTTTTTGTCTCTCCATGAAATATTAAACTGGTAAGCACAACTGTAGCCGGAATCACACTTGCCACTACGCCGTGCCGCATCACAACTCAACTCAAGCGAAGGTAACCTGGTCATATTACCCAATTGCTGAGCTGCCACTTGGTCGACTGAGACCCCCAGACTAATATCTGCACCCGCAGTTTTCTTTGCCCGCATACCAGTCAGGAATGTCGCATTCGCTCTGGCATGATCGCCTGCCCCATCACCTCCATTTGTTGCGTTACGGTGATCAAGGCCACTGAGCACCTGAAAATCCCCTTTAACCCCGGCAAGCGGCTCCAATGTCGGTGACAAACTGTAGTCACTACCCATGCCTTTGGGGCGCCATTTCTCCATGTTCTTGCCGTTTGGCGCATAGACAAATGACATCCGCTTAGGAGCCTTGCCAATGCCTCTTGAATTGGCTCCCATCGATACGGGAAGCATCGCCTCTAAAGGAGGCAAAACCATACACACTCCAAGGCCACGCAATGCACTCCTTCTTGAAATTCGCTGACTTCTCATACTCAGTTATGCTTTTAATAATATACTGATAAACACCAATAGGGACACTAGAAAATTACTGCCCTGGACCGGTAAAAATCACTCAAAAACAACGGATTAATCATAAATTCGTCGACCATCCCCCCGACGGAACTGGAAAGGAACCGAGTGCACAACCCCCAGAACGGCTTCTGAGAATCGTAATTCACCGGACTCGAGTCGATTGACCACCGAAGCAACCGCCGGCTTGTCGTAGAATTCCAGACCTCTTCCTAAGGCAAAAGTCATCATCATCTCACTCACACAACGCAGGAAATCACTACGTTTTTTTGCTGATAGCACCTGCTGAAATTCCTCGTGATTATTGAACCGCTCTCCGCTAACCAATTCACCACTTGAATCAATCGCCTGCCCTTCTTCAAGATCCCGCCAGCGACCAACGGCGTCAAAATTCTCAAAGGCGATACCAAGGGGATCCATCAGCGCGTGGCAGGAGGCACAATTGGGATCTTTGCGGTGTTGCTCAAGCCGCTGACGGAATGTTCCTTCAAGTCTAGCGTTGTCCTCAAGTTGTCCGACTCCCGGCGGAGGTTCCGGCGGGGGAGTTCCCAGAATATTATCAAGAATCCACTTACCCCGCTTCACCGGCGAAGTCCGTGTCGGGTTCGATGTAATCGAGAGGATACTACCATGCGTTAGAATACCACGCCGACCTGTCCCCTTAAGCGACACCTTGCGTAGGTCATCCCCCGAGACGCCTTGGATTCCGTAGTGCTTGGCAAGCCTCGCATTGATAAAGGAATACTCTGCATCAAGAAATTCAGTAACTGGCAAGTCATTGCGCACGATATGATCAAACAGCGCCTCGGTTTCCATTCGCATTGCCTGCCGTAACCTGCTATCAAAGCCGCGGTATTTGCTAGGATCGGGACTAATCAGTTCCATGTTACGCAATTGCAACCACTGCCCGGCAAAATTCTCCGTCAGAGCACGAGCCTTGGGATCCTTGAGCATTCGCTTGACCTGAGAGTCCAGATTTTTCCTTAACGTACCACGTGCCGCCTCAAGGAACAGCGTGTCATCAGGCATACTTGACCAGATAAAATAGGAAAGCCTAGATGCCAGCGCATAATCATCAATCCTGGCAACCTCATCGGGATCATCAGGATTTTTCTGTATCTCACCTCGATAAAGAAAAAAAGGAGAGACCAAGGCCGCCTGACAGGCCAACTTGATCCCCTTCTCAAAGGCATAAGTCCCTCCCTCCTCAAAGCCGATTTTCACAAAGCGCATCAAACGCTCTACCTCCGACTGTGGCACCCTACGCCGATAGGCCCTGCAAAGAAACTCATGCAGGACTTGCCTTGCCACAGCAAGACGGTTACTGGGAGTCACTTCCTTATTACCAAGGATCCTACGATGAAATTCAGGGAGCGGCATGACCACCGTTCCGGTTGTCTCAATCTCAACAGCCTCAACAAGCAAATTGCGATCGCGCCGCCTAGGGTTGCGCTCCTTTGGGGCATAGAAATCATTGGTAAACTTGATCACCACTTCATGCCTGCCTGCCTTCATCCTAACACGCCGCTCAAAATCCTTTAATTCTTCAGGCTCATTGCTGACATCAAAGGTGTGCAGATCCCTGCCATTGACATTGAGCGTCATCTTTGCGGCTTCATCGCCGGCCTGATGGGCCGCTGCCCGGATCCTGATAATATATTCGGCATCCTTTCGAAATTCATGCTTCAGAGAAAAACTTCCGTTTGTTGAAAGGATACGAGCCCCGGAACCCATCTGCCCTCCTCTCAAGGATTTTGCCTGGTATTGCCGCTTTTCACTTGGAGGTTCACTGGTACGCATCGCCGCATCCATCACACGCCCGGAAGCGCTCATGTATTTCTCCAAAAGGACTGGAGAAAGGGTCAGCACGTCGCCAATCGTATCAAAGCCATACCCTGTATCATCAGGAGGAAAATCATTGCCAGGTTTAAAATTAACCTGAAGCAGGTCACGCACGGTGTTGTTGTATTCCTGCCGATTGAGCCTCCTGATAGTCACCCGACCGGGGTCAGGATTATCAGGATCATATCGAAAAACCCTTTGCTCAATCCAAGCCTCTATCAGGTCGCGTTCCTGCTCATTGGGTTGATCCTTTCGCTTGGCAGGCGGCATAACCTTAAGGGACACATTGCGTAATACTTCCTTCCATACGTGCAGGTCGGCTACCCGCTCGGCGGGAGACTTCCAGCTATCCAGTGAGAGCCCCCCCTTAGACGCACCTTCGCCATGACAGTCAAAGCAGTATTGCTCCAGAAGAGGCAGCACCTGTTGATCATAGGATATATCCTTCACCTCGCCGATCACCCCAGTCGTCAACAGGCAGGTAATTCCTGTACCAATGAGCTTATGTAGCCGACAAGGCAGGCTTGGCTTCAAGTTCAACTTTGCTCCCATGCAATCTCCCATTCATCTAATATATGCCCCGACCCGATAAAAAATCACCCCGCACCGCTCCCAAAGACAAAAAGATAAAAACGATAAACAGAACAACTTCTCCCCTTTCGACTTGTTCCAATTCATTTTCGGGTTCACTTAACCCTGATCAGCCGCTCCACGAGCGGACTAATCGCATGCTCAACCCGGTCCACAATGACCAGCAAACTCTTCTTCAGTCGGCATTCTCCCGTTTTCAAATACGAGAGAAACCCAACTACCAATGGTCTGGTGAACACTCTGAATGGACTCCTGCGCTTCAACAAAAGCCTTGGCAGTCGGATCATCGAGCATTTTTTCCCGCAGTTTGTTATATTCTTCGACCTCACCAGCGGTCAGCTCAATTCCCGCTTGCTGCTTGGTCTGCAACTCCTCACCTTTGACCTGCATCTGGCTAAAAAGCTCTTTGGAAACGTCATTTTCCATAAACGTGTCAATAGAGGCAAAAACCCCCTTTAGCTTCTCATCCTCAAGCAGTGCGCGACACAAATCCTTGGCCGCCTCCTTGTAGTCGTTGCCAGTAGAAGAGCTCTCCCCGATAATAATGGACATATTAAAAGGTCCACGGGGCTCACCCCGCCGTCAAATAGATATAGCGAAGAGTCCCCTAGCTATTGCATTTCTCCCCGAATTCGTTTAATCCTTTTTCAAATCATTCCCAATTTGGGAAAAGCAAGTTATCAAAATCAAATAATTTACCATCCTAATCAATCATGTCAGAGAAATGTTGTAGTCGAATTTTGCGCGGAGAAGCCTGGGCCTGCTTTTTCCTAAGGATGTGGATCGGGATGCGTCTCTTGTTCGCCGGATTAACAAAGTGGAAAGGAAAAAATGAGGAAACAGGACAATGGGAATTTGCCCCGGAAAATGGGAAGTATGTAATGGAAAACATCACCGGGGTCATGAAAGCCAACACGCCGATCCCGGAAAGCATGCTGGGACATTACGCAACTTTCCTTCCATGGGCACTATTAATTACCGGAATCTGGGTCATCATCGGCCTCTTCACCCGCATCTCCCTGATTGTCGCTGGTGCTGTGATCCTGTCACTGAGCTTCGGCCTGATGCTGTTGCCTGACGACGTTGATGTCGTCCGCCGCGGTGTTGAACTCATCGTGATCGCTTTGGCGCTTATGACCGTCAAACACAACATTCTCGCCGTAGACAACCTCGTGGACATGGCCATTGGAAAAAGTGATAACGAGGATTCCGCAGAGGAAAAAGACTGATCTATCTTTATAGAACGCACACCCAAAAAACGCACCAAACCGATATCATGAAGTTCAAGCACATCGGCAAAAAAGACGCCGTGAACAAACCAGAATCTGGGGATGAGGCATCATCTCTTTCGCGCCGCAACTTTTTGCGCAACAGCTCATCGGCCGGCGTAGGCATTGGCCTGATCGTCACCAGCAAGACAGCCCTTGGGCAAAAAGCCACAAAGGATGGCATCGTCCGCTGCGGTATCATTGGCTACGGCGATGAGGGTAAAGCGCTTCGAGAATCCAGCACGTTCTTTAAAGACGAAGTGCGCTATGTGGCAGTCAGTGATATATGGGGCCGCAACAAGCGCGCGGGTGTCGGTCAGATTTCTGCCAGTGGTCAGGGTGGAGGTGAAGATGGCAAGACCTGCACCGGATACGCCGATCCCGAGGAAATGATCAAGAAGGAGAAGGATCTTGACTGCATCATTGTCGCCACCCCGGATTTT
>CALCSP010000777.1 GCA_937893785.1 uncultured Verrucomicrobiales bacterium | reverse complement strand
TGAGATCTGGTTTCCCTGCCGGGTTAACCAAAATGAAGTGGTGTTGGAATTTGCTATTTGCGATGAATTTCGTGGCAAGCTGCATGAAAGCTTGCTGTCCACGAAGGTGACCCCCTTTGAAATCCAGATTGCAATGAAATTGTTGCGTTGGGAACCTTCTCGCCGAGACATTTATCGGAAGTTCAATGAGCAGGGTAGACCCGTTGGTGTCCTCAAGGATGACGGGAAGGGACGCATGGCGATTCTTATTCGCCATAAGGGAAAGGATGACAAGGAGATTACCGAACCCCTTGGCAACTGGGTTCATAATGCGACCACAAAGGAGGTGGTTGGTCCGGGAAGCTGGACTTATACCGGTTCCAAGGTGGTGGATGGTTATTTTCTTGCAGCTGAGGATGGAGCTATTGCCGCCGTTTATCGCTATGAGGGATCCTTATGCAACACCTTTAACCCTGGCAGTGATGATGATGAACTGTGGTTTCCGGTTGCGGAAAAGGTCCCGCCCATAGATACTGTTGTTACTGTTATCCTCAAACCTTTGCCTGATGTTCAAGTACCTGCCGAAAAACGGCTGGGTAAGCATGCTGAAGACAAAGTAATCAATAAGAAATAAAGAAAAACAGCCCCTTCGAAACCATTCATTCAAGTTAAAATGAAAATGATCAAAGTTATCCTCACCGCCGGCATTTGCCTCACCGGCTCTATTTTTGCCCAAAATGATGCCACAAGGTTGCGCAATGAATCCATCAAGCGAGAGGTCGAGCATGCCGTCTCCAGAAGTGTTGAGTTTCTGGTAAAGCAACAGAAGGAAGATGGGCGTTGGGGGGAGGAGAACTACCCTGCACTTACCGGTTTGGCCGTTCAGGCTATTCTTGGAGATCCTTCCCGTGAAGGAATTGCTTTGCCGGATTCCGTTGAGAAGGGGCTCGAATATATTCGTTCCAAGGTGAAGCTTGATGGTGGTATTTACGGTAAGGGACTTGGTTCCTATAATACTTCAATCTGCATGATGGCGCTGATTGCTGCCGGCCAGGAACAGGACAAGCAAATTATCTTGAATGCCCGCAAGTTCTTGGTCAATCAGCAGTCTGATTATGACCGAAAGGGTGAAACCGATAATGTCTTTGATGGTGGAGTTGGTTATGGTTCCAGCTATTCACATCCGGACCTTTCCAATACTTACCATGCTCTTGAGGCTCTCCACTATACCCGTGATCTGGTCAAGGAAGCCCCGGACAAGGCATTCGACCTTGACTGGGAGGCGGCAATCGACTTTGTCGCTAATTGTCAGCAGCGCCCTTCAGCCAATAAGGCGGACTGGGTGAGCAAGGATGCCAAGGACCGGGGTGGCTTTGTCTATTTTCCTGGCAAGAGTATGTCTACTGAGGAGACAGCCGATGGTAAGGTTGCCTTGCGCTCCTATGGGAGCATGAGTTATGCCGGCTTGCTGAGTTTTGTTTATGCCAACATGAAAAAGGATGACCCTCGAATTATTGCGGTGATCGATTGGCTAAAGAAAAACTACAGCATTAATCAAAATCCTGGAATGGGGGAGCAGGGTCTCTTTTATTACTATAATACGATGTCCAAGGCGCTGAACATTCTAGAGGTGGAAAATTTTGAACTTGCTAACGGCAGCAAGGTGAACTGGCGCGAGGAATTGACCAAGAAGCTCTTTAATTTACAGAAGCCCGATGGTTCCTGGATGAATGACAATGGTCGCTGGTGGGAAAAGGACCCTGTTTTAACCAGTTGCTATGCCCTGCTGTGCTTGGAGCGTATCTATCCCGGGCTTTAGAAAAAGGACTTAGGAGCAACGTTTTTTTTTGAAGCCTTCTGCCTTCTTCGGGCAGAAGGCTTCCTTTTTTTGGAGGGAATCGGCCGATAAAAAGCGTCCATATCATTGAAAATAGCTTGCAAAAAAAAGCGTATTCTAACTAAGTTAAGGTGATGAAATTTTTAATTCACTTTTTCTCGATTACTTTGCTGGGGTTAAGTTTTCTATCAGCACAGAACATTGTAACGAAGACTGTCGCTGATTCTTCTGCGGACTTTTTGCAGAGCTTTCCGGCAGAGGGTGTTCCGGATGCCAATGGTTGGAATTATGGTTGGTATGATTTGGCTGCAGATGCGGACAATACTTACAACTATGAAACGGATTTCCAGCAGTTTGCTGACGGCCAGACTCGGGGCAATGGATTTGGTGTGGTTCCCGGAGGATCGCCCTGGACTTCAGTTGCCGCTGAAAACAGAGGACACCCACAAGGAGGTGGATCAGAGCAGTGGCCTATTCGCCGTTATACCGTTGAATCTGGCACTCCCTCCGATGCGATTATTAACTGGTCAATTGCAGCTGACAATACGGGCGGTTCAGGTACTACGCTCAATGTCTATCGCAATGGTAATGAGATTGCCACGGCAACGACCAGACAAGCAGCAGGCCTGAGTGGTTCTGTCGAGGTCGATGACCTCTCGGTTGGTGATGTGATTGATTTTGCGCTCACACCGGTTGGTGATGATGGTAGTAATTCGCAGGGTTCTGATGGTTCTTTTTTCGGTGGTACTGTGACGGCCAGTTTTGAAACCCAAGGTGTGGTTGCTGATACCGTGGCTGACTTTTCTGGCCAGCAGGGTGAAGGAGGATGGACGTATGGATACCTTGATGGTTTTACCAATAATCAGCCTGCAGTTGGCGATGACCATGGCGGCAATTTCACCGCGTTTGATGCGGGTTTTTGGAACGGAAGCAAATGGGACTTTCCTAGCAATCCTCCTTGGACTGAAATCACAGAGGTTGGAGGTCATCCGGCCAGTTCTCCCACTGAACAGTGGGCAACGCGGAGATGGACTGTTCCTGAAACTGAGGAAGGCGACTTGCTCGTTGAGTTTGATTTGGCTAAAACCAATAATGCAGGTGGCACCACGGTATTTGTCATGCATAACGGCAAAGTGGTGAATAGTGTGCAGACAAATGGAGCTCTGGTTGAAGACTGGGTGAAGGTCTCCCGTGCCAATGCTGGTGATACGATTGATATTGCCCTTTCCCCTCTTTTCAATGGAAATGCGAGCGATGGTTCGGATGGGTCCAATTTCTCGGCTAAAATCCATTTGTTGGTTGTGGAGGCGGATTCGGATTCCGATGGCCTTCCTGATGCCTGGGAAACCCGGTATTTCCCAAATGATCTGACACAGCTCAGTGGACTAGGTGGGGCTGATTATGATAATGATGGGTCCAGTGATCTGGCTGAGTATGAAGCGGGAACGGACCCGACCTTCAATCCTGATACGGATGCTGATGGGCTTCCGGATGTTTGGGAGGAGAATTATTCTCCGGGTGATCTTGCCAAGCTCAGCGGTCTGGGGGACGTGGATTTTGATAATGACGGTTTGACTGATCTCGCTGAATACAATGCCGAAACGGATCCAACCAATGAAGACAGTGATGGTGATGGACTTAAGGATGGAGCTGAAATCGCTACCCACAATACCGACCCGCTTAAGTCGGATACTGACGGTGATCTGCTCAGTGATGGTGATGAGGTAAACTCTTCTGGTACCGATCCTCTTCTTGCCGATAGTGATTCTGACGGGCTATCTGACAAAGACGAGATTGACGAATGGGAAACAGATCCGCTTGATTCAAACCTGATTGGAGACTCGGTTACTGAATTTAGTGGTGTTCAAGGTCAGGAGGGATGGAGTTATGGGTATCTGGCTGACTTTACCAATAATCAGCCCCAGATCGGTGATGAGCATGGTGGAACCATGAATCTTTTCCCTGCAGACGGCACCAATGTCAGACAAGCTGATGTCAACCTTTGGAATGGTACAAACTGGGATTTTGTGGGTAACCCACCTTGGACTCTTATTACCAATGTTGGTGGTCATCCGGATGGCACCAACCAAGCGGTTGGAGAGCGCTGGGCCACACGTCGGTGGACAGCCGCGGCTGCTGATACCGGAGATATTCTAGTCTCCTATAACCTTTCAAAGCCGAACAACGGGGGAGGAACGACTCTCTTTATTGTTCACAACGGAAAAGTGGTGAGCAGTGCTCAGAGCAACAATGCGGCAGGTGTTACCGACTCTGTGCGTATTGATAATGTGATTCCTGGTGATACGGTGGATGTGGCTCTTTCTCCTCTTTTTAATGGTAATGACACGGATGGAGGTGACTCTTCGAACTTTGGAGCGAAGATTAACCTGCTCTTTGCCAGAGAGCCCTCTGATGCAGATATTGACGGTCTCGAAGATGCCTGGGAGACACGGTATTTCCCAAATGACCTGACACAGCTCAGTGGATTAGATGGGGCTGATTATGATAATGACGGATCCAGTGATCTGGCTGAATATGAAGCGGGAACTGACCCGACGGATGAGGATAGCGATGATGATGGTCTGAAGGATGGAGTAGAAACTAATACCGGTGATTTTGTAAATGCTGATAATGCAGGCACAGATCCCCTATCTGATGATTCGGATGGTGATGGTCGCAAAGATGGTGAGGAGATTGCCGGCACCCGTGGACCTCCATCTGATCCTACGGATGATGATACCGATAATGACGGATTGGCCGATGGTGCGGAAGTTGATACCTGGCAAACCAATCCGAATAATGCAAACACTGACGGGGATAGTGCTAGTGACGGTGAGGAAGTGGCACTTGGTTTCGACCCACTCGATGCGGTGAGTGATCCTGCGACTTCACTTGCTGATTCTCGCACCGGATTCAGTGGGGTTCAGGGAGAGAATGGATGGAATCATGGTTATCGCAACTTAACTGCTGATGGTGGTGCTCAGGACTATGATGCGCAGTCAGACTTCATTGCTTTTTCTGCTGATGCTTGGGATGGAACAAACTCGAAGTGGGATCTTGGTCCAAATGCTCCATGGACTGAGTTGGGTAAAGAGAATACTCATCCAAATGGTATCAATAATCAGAACAATGGAGGTATGCACTGGACGGTGCGCCGTTGGACGGCAGGTGCTGAAGTGGGTGCAGGCAAACCGGTTGCACTTCGATGGAATGTTCGCAAGGCTAACCCCAACGGTACCGGTGTGACAGGGGCTGTGCATATTAATGGTGTCCGGGTGGATTCTTTGGTCATTGCTGGTAGTGACCGAACCGGGGAAGTGCGGACATATTATGCCAACATTGTTGCTGGTGATATTATCGATTTCATTCTAGCTCCAGATGGAGTTGATGGTGATCAGGCTGATGGCTCAGACGGTAGCTTCAACTGGATTACTATTGATGGCTATATTCCCCCCAATCCTCTGCAACCGGATGGATCGGCATTTGTGCCAGCGGCAACAGATGAGTTAAGTATTAGCAATATCATATATAATCCTAATAGCGGCACGGTGACACTGACGTGGCCATCGGTTAACGGTCGGACTTATGCCATTGATACCTCTACTGAGCTTTCTGCTGAAGGCACTGATGGCGGTTGGGCTGAATACGATGACAGTATTCCCGGTGTTGAGGGTGAAGCAAGATATGTGATTGATCTTGGTGAGCCTAGTCCGCGCTTCCTCTACATGAGGGTTAGAGATATAACCAATAACGAATAGTTATAGGTATATAACTCATTTTCTTTAAACCGTGCCGGCAGGTTGAACCTGCTGGCACGGTTTTTTTTATGCCTTATTGTATGGCTGTATTCTGACTGCTTTTGCTATGGAAATCCCTCCCAAGATTATTTTTTTGCGTATCCTTTTGCTGATTTTTTTTGTGATCTCATTTGTTGAGGTTGGTTTAGCGCAAAAGATTTATATTTCGGAATTCATGGCTTCCAATAGTGATACCCTTGAAGATGCCGATGGAGATAGCTCTGACTGGATTGAGTTATTCAATGCATCTGAAGATTCAGTGAGTCTTGATGGTTGGTTTTTAAGTGATGATCAGTCAAATTTGGGGAAGTGGGAATTTCCAGCGGTAGTTATTGGGGCAGGTCAATTCATGGTGATCTTTGCTTCCGATAAGGATCGAAGGGATCCAGCCAGTCAACTTCATACCAATTTTAAGCTGACTTCATCGGGTGAATATCTGGGGCTGATCCGCCCTGATGGAGTGACCATTGAGCATGAATACGGAGCGAACTATCCTCCTCAGGTTAATGATGTTTCATACGGATTGAGTATGGGTAGCAATAATTCCATTGTGCTGGATTCAGGAGCGCCCTTGAAATGGAAGATTCCAACAAATAATAATGATGCCGTTTTAGCGGGTAACAATCCGAACTCTTGGATAACTAATTCTTTTAATGATTCATCGTGGGGTAATGGATTAAGCGGAGCTGGGTATGCGCGCTCAGAACCGGATGCTTATGATGATTACATAGGTACCGATCTCGAGAACCAGCTTGATGGTGGTAATACCGGAGTTTACCTGCGCTTCGCGTTTGATATTGATGATCCATCTGCCATTACCGCTCTTACTTTGCGGATGCGCTATGATGATGGCTTTGTGGCCTACTTGAATGGTCAGCCTGAACCGGTTGCGTCCGCCAACGCTCCTTTACCCGATAACTTGTTCTGGAACTCTTCGGCAACGGCGAATCAGCCGGATGGTGATGCAGTACAATACGAGGATTTCTCTATTTCTGAAGGACCTCTTGTAGCTGGCAGGAATATTCTCGCGATTCATGCCTTAAATACTTCCTCGACGAGCTCTGATCTGTTAGCTCAACCGCAATTATTAATACAGCAATCCGCCCAAGTGGGGAGCGAGAAGAATTACAGTGTTTCTCCAACTCCGGGCGAAGTAAATTCTCTGGGTGGTATTCCTGGTCCGTTGCTTAAAAAT
>CALCSP010000776.1 GCA_937893785.1 uncultured Verrucomicrobiales bacterium | reverse complement strand
GAAGCTGCGATCATCGGACGACCGCACTAAGCAGTGTGTGGGCGCGGCTATCACGCTCCTGCTGCTGACCGGCTGTCGGAAGAGCGAAATCCTCACGCTCGAATGGAGCGATATCAAGGGCAATCGCCTGCACCTGCGCGACAGCAAGACCGGCCCACGAACGGTCTGGCTCGGATCGGCAGCCCGCGAAGTGATCGCCGGGCTGCCACGCTTCGAGAGGGTTCCATACCCGTTCTGGAATTACAGCTACCGCAAGCCACTTCGCTGTGTGAACGGATTCTGGCGCAGGCTCAGAGACGAAGCAGGATTACCCGGCGTTCGCATCCACGACCTGCGCCACACCTTCGCGAGTCACGCGGCGATGAACAAAGAGACATTGCCGATGATCGGACGTCTCCTCGGGCACGCCAATGTTCAGACCACGGCCCGGTATGCGCACTTGGACGACAGGCATTTGCTCGAAGCGGCACAGCAGATCGGGGATGCGGTGGGCGCCCTTATGGACACGCACAGGTGTTAGCGCGCTAGAATATGTGGATAGCGCAGCAAAGTGCAGCACTATGCTGTATTCCGCTCCACCTTGCCAAGCTATCACGAAGACGGTACTGGGCTGGAACGTAAAGAGAACAAAGGGGCTACGATGGCTGACAAGATTCAAAGAATTTCGGTCAATCTGACTCCCAAGGAGGATGCTGAGCTTCGTCAATATGCTGACCGACTCCAAGTCTCTTGCTCTTGGGTGGCTCGGCAAGCGATCGTTCAATATCTCGAAGAACACGCTGGCCCACAAAGTGAGCTTCCGTTGGCCCGAACGACGGGAGGCGCGAAATGACCTCTGAACTCACGGCGATCGACTTGTTTTGTGGTGCGGGGGGCCTTTCCGAAGGACTCCGCCAAGCTGGTTTCCATGTGCTTGCTGGCAACGATTTCGATGAAGCAGCCGGGGCGACTTATGCTCGAACGCACAAGGAAGCACGCTTCCTCAAAGGACCGATTCAGAACCTAACCGTGGAAGACTTCTTGCGCGCGGCTCGATTGAAGCCCGGTCAGTTGAGCGTGCTCGCCGGAGGCCCACCGTGTCAGGCTTACAGTGTCTACAACCATCAACGAGGAATGCACGACGAGAGGAGCTTCCTGTTCAAGGAATACCTGCGCCTTGTTGATGGGTTGGCCCCCGAATGGGTAATCATGGAAAACGTCATGGGGCTGCTCTCGACCGGACAGGGTGCAGCAGTGCGAGCAATCACCGAGGGCTTCAAGTCACTTGGCTATGACATTGCATTCAAAGTTCTCAAAGCCGAGGAATATGGTGTGCCGCAGGAGAGACGCCGCGTCGTCTTCATCGGCAATCGCATGGGAAAGCCTATCAACTTCCCGTCTGTGACGCACGGCCCTGAGTTGGAACCGCTAACAACCGTTTTCGATGCGATCTCCGATCTGCCAAGATTGAAGAACGGTGAGGCATGGCTCAATTCTCATTATGCCTCTGAACCAAGGTCAAGCTACCAAACTGACATGCGGCGTGGGACGCCTGGCGTTCTCAATCATGCCGCCCCGCGCTTGGCGAAGGTCAATGAGCAGCGGATGCGTCATATTCCGCCGGGAGGGAGCTGGCGAGACATTCCAATAGAGTTGCTACCAGCAGGCATGAAGAAGGCACGGCGCTGCGATCACACCAAGCGATACGGACGGCTGGAATGGCATGGGTTGTCTTCGACAATCCTCACAAAGTGTGACATCCACTGGGGAGCATATATCCACCCAGACGATGATCGTTCTTTGACCGTGCGCGAGGCCGCCCGATTTCAGTCGTTCCCTGACTGGTTCGAGTTCGAAGGAAGTAGAACTGAGCAGTTCGTCCAAGTTGGGAATGCAGTGCCCCCACTTCTTGGGCGCGCGTTGGGCGAAGAAATTAAGAAAAGTATCTTGGGGCAGGCTGCCAAGCGTCGGCTTCGGGTCGCGGCTTAGCCACCCGCCTCAGTTCGATCTCATAAGATTGCCAAAAGGAGCCAGGGGCCTAAGGTCTCTGGCTTCTGACTTTTGCAGTAAGATCCAATGATTATTTCAAAGCTTAAAATTGATAATTTTCGCGGCATCACGGCGCTCGAAATCGATTTCGATCAGACGACGGTCGTTTTTGGTTCGAATAACACCGGCAAGTCGACAGTTCTGGCAGCTATACAAATGGTCCTAGGCAGGGCCGTGGGGCGCCGGTCAGCTGCTTTCTCGGAATATGATTTTCATTTGGACCAAGATGGCCAACCGACAGACGCGGCGCCGATTAAGATCGAGCTGACTTTCAAGGAAACTGAACCTGATGATTGGTCTGACGCGATGGTTCAGCAACTTGGACCAGTGGTGGGTATCGGAGGCGACGGTCTCCAAATTGTTACATTGCGCCTTAGTGGCCGGTACGACGAGGCAATCGGTTCGTTCGTCTCAGCATTTGATTTCCTAAACCCGAACGGCGATCCCCTGCCAGCTAATGCCTCCGCCCTGCGGCGCATTCAGCAGATTGTCCCTGCTTTTTATCTTGCGGCGCTCAGAGATGCGGCTCGCGAGTTTCGATCAAACGGGGCTTTTTGGGGACCCTTCGTCAAATCGCTAAAGATTGATCCCGATATAAGGGAAGAGATTGAAGCTGAAATTGCACAACTCAATCAGAGGGTTCTCGATGCACATACTGGCTTTGATGCCGTAAAGGCACGGCTTGGGCAATCTGCTCAGTTGGTGCCTCTTGGCGGAGCTGACGATCCTGTCAGCATCGATGCGTTACCCAGCCGAGTATTTGACATACTCGCGAGAACTCAAGTTTTGCTCTCAGGGGTATCAGGTGCGCGCCTTCCCCTCGCGCAGCACGGTGAGGGAACTCAGAGCTTGGCTGTAATTTGTCTTTTCGATGCATTTCTCGATGCTCGCCTGGTTGGTGAGTATGGCGAGGACGCTGTCCCCATCTTGACCCTAGAGGAGCCGGAAGCGCATCTGCACCCATCGGCGGTGCGTGCGGTCGGTCAGCTGATCTCCCGGTTGGGAGGGCAAAAAATCATCACTACCCATTCCGGAGACTTGCTTGCTTCCGTTCCATTGAAAAGCTTGCGGCGTCTGCGACGGGTCGGAAATGAGATCGACGTCTTCAAGATTGAGGACGGCATGATCGATGAGCCCACATTGAGTCGCTTGGACCATCAGATTCGACGTCTCCGTGGCTCCATACTTTTTGCACGGGTGTGGCTGTTGGTGGAGGGTGAAACCGATGAGGTCATTATCCAGGAGGCAGCACGTGTTGCAGGTATTGATCTCTTCGCCGCCGGCGTAGGTTGCTTCAAGTTTACCGAGCTCGGTATTGAACCGTATATTCGTTTGGCTGACGCCCTTGGAATTCACTGGATTTGCGTCTCAGACGGAGATCCAGCGGGTCAGGGCTACGCAAACACCGCAGTCGGGCTGCTTGGTGGCAAGCCTGCGCAGGATCACATCAGGACACTGCCAGCCTGGGATATGGAAACCTATCTTTGCAT
>CALCSP010000775.1 GCA_937893785.1 uncultured Verrucomicrobiales bacterium | reverse complement strand
CTCGGAGGTCAAGGCGCAGGATGAAGCGAAGTCTCTGGCAGAGGCTGAGGTTAAAAAAGCCGAGGCAGGAAAGGTTGATGCTCAGGCACAGTTGAAGGCCAGAAGTGAGGAGGTTAGTAAGGCGCAGGCTGCGTTGAAGGCAGCCTCAGGGGAAGAGGCTAAGGCAAAGGCGGATTCCTTGCTGAGTGCCGCTACTGATGTGCGTGCCAAAGCACAAGAAGCTCTGAAGGAACTGGATGATCAGGTGAAAAAAGCAAAAATGCAGTTGGCAATGACAACCAATGCATTGAAGGCGGCTCAGGATGCGGCCAAGAAGGCGGCTGATGAGCACGCAAAGAAGAAGCAGGAATTTGACGAAATGGAGCGCAAATATCAGGAAGCCATTCGAAATAGAGAGGTTGCACAGCGTTTTGTGAAGAGGGCAGAAGAAGCAAAGGAATTGGCACAGGGAAAACTTGATGCAGCACAAAAGACGATCGAGGTGAGAAAGGCGGAAAGTGAGGAGGCCAAGAAGGCGGCAACCGCAGCGGGGAGTGTATTGGGAGTGGTTGAGTTTTCTGAGGATGGCAGCCGTGTTCTGGCTTCGGCTGATGACGGGAATATTTATTCCTGGGCGGCCAAGACGGGGCTGCCATCGCGTGTGATTCATACCGGTCCAGGCGCATCGGTTGCACTGTGCCGAGTCGGTAAGAATGTGTTGTCCGTGAAGCATGACAAGTCCGTCAAGACATGGGATTTGGCGCCTGGTTGGAGGCTTGAGCGAACTATAGGTAAAACCGGTGACGCGAAGGTGATTGTGGACCGGGTTAACAGCATAGCCTTCAGTCCCGATGGCAATCTTCTTGCAAGCGCTAGCGGTGTTCCTTCACGAAGTGGCGCGATCAATATTTGGCAGGTCAAGGATGGCAAGGAGGTGTGTCGGAACGCCGATTCCCACAGTGACACCATATCGGCAATTGCCTTTAGTCCTGACGGTAGTCGCCTTGCAACCGGTGCAACGGACCGCTTTGTCAAGGTTTTCAAGGTTGCAGATGCCAGCTTTGAGCGGGCGTTTGAAGGTCATACCAATCATGTGCTTGATGTCAGCTGGCGTGCCGATGGGTTGGCGCTTGCCAGTGCTGGTGCCGATCACGTGGTCAAGGTCTGGGATTTTGAGGCTGGCACTCAAAAGCAAACCGTCAAGGGGCACAGTAAGGCTGTGTCCTCTGTTGATTTTGTGGGCATTACCGAGACCCTTCTTACTGGAAGTGGTGACAAGTCGGTGCGTCTCGCCAACCAATCTCTTCCTGATGGAGGAACGTTCATTCATGCTGCTGAGAGCAGTCGAGATGGCTCCATTATTGCCGCTGGTGGAGAAGACAGCCTTTTGCGCGTCTGGACCGCCGCCGACAAGAAGTTGCTCTTCAAGTTGCCCTGAGGCCGCTGAAGCGGTTGAATTGAATCCAAAGAAAGCGTAAAAACTAGTTTCAGAATAGATAATGAAAACAACAGTAACTTCGATTTTTTTCCTTACCACATCACTGCTCCATGCAGGCTTTGAAATCAAGGAGGCTGCAGGTAAGCATATTGACATTCTCAATGAGGGTAAAGTCATGGCACGCGTCATGACCGCGCATGACACAGCCAGCGCGGAGAGCCGGCACGACACCTACAAGGTTTACTCCCATGTGTTTGATGAATCCGGAAAAGCTCCCATTACCAAGGGGGCTGGCGGGCAGTTTACCCATCATCGTGGTATTTTCCTTGGTTGGTCAAAGACGCGGTTTGATGGCAGGCAGGTGGATTCCTGGCACATGAAGGGCTGTGAGCAGGTTTACCAGAAGATTCTAAGGCAGCAGGCTGACGATGACGGAGCTTCTCTCACCATTTTAATACACTGGGTAGCTTCTGATGGGACAGTGTTCATTGAAGAGGACCGAACGCAGGTGTTTCGGCTCGCCAAGGGCGAAGGAGCCTATCTGCAGGTTGATGTGCACACGGTTCTCAAGGCACCTGATGCGGAGGTGGAGCTCAACGGTGACCCGGAGCATGCCGGTTGCCAGTTTCGTCCGAGTAATGAGGTTTCAAAGAACAAGACCGCGAAATATCTTTTTCATGGAGATGCGGTGAACCCGAAGAAACAGAAGGATCTTCCTTGGGTGGCATCAAGCTTCAACCTTGGTGATAAGTCTTACTTTGTGCAGCACAGCAGTCATCCCTCGATTCCAAAAGGGAACACCTACTCTGCTTACCGTGACTATGGGCGCTTCGGGGCATACTTCGTGAAGAAGATTCCCAAAAGGGATTCCTTGCAGTTGCGCTACAGATTCCTGGTAGGGGTAGGAGAGATGCCTGAGCGTTCCTATTTTGCTGAGCGTTATAAGACGTTTGCCAAGTAGGATTCTTTACTGACTTTTTTAGGTGGTCTGCTGATCTTCCGGACCGGAAGCAGGAGAAGAGGGTTAACTTCAGGTAGCATTGGGGTTGCCGCCGCGCTTGGTGAGCAGTGCGGCCACTCCAAAGGCGAGAATTAATCCAGGTCCCCACCAGCCTATTTTCCCGTGTGAGGCCCAGCCTGCACCGAGCGTGGCGATGAGAGTTGCTGTAACCATCAGGATGTTCCACCTCATGCGGGCCGAGCCTTCCGGGCGGTTTTCTCCCATCAGGCTCTTTGAGTTCATCAGGCAGAGAAAGGTGATGTAGGCAATAGGAAGGAGAGTGAACCCAAAGACTGATGTGGGAATCACGAGATAGGCGCTGAGCTTGCCCCATGCTATTGGGCCGAAGAACCCGACAATTCCGGCAATGAGACAACCAATTCTTCTAAGCTTTTCATCATTGGGTCGGTTTAGGGCTTCGCATAGGGCAAAGCCATTGATGAGCATGAGAATGACAATGGTTGAGATCGCCATGGCCAGAACACCAAACCCGAACACATACTGGGCGACGGCAGCACCAGTGAGGGGGGCCAGTGACCGGGCAAGCTCCCACTGACTGGGACGCACTTCCAT
>CALCSP010000774.1 GCA_937893785.1 uncultured Verrucomicrobiales bacterium | reverse complement strand
CGATGCCGTCCAAGGAAGGACCGATGCTTGCGCCTTGTCCTCCGATTTGATGACAGCTTGCACAGTATGTGGTAAAGGCAAGCCTTCCGCGTGCAATGTCCCCGGGTTTTGTGAAGTAAGCCGTTTTGCGCTGTGTTATTAACTTTTGGTGGTTCTTATTCACCGTCGGTGCCATTGCTATGAGTCGCTGTAAGCGCTTATCGCCACCTTTTATCTGAAGCGCGTTTAGCTGCTCGACGAGTTGCTTGTCCCGCAGCAGCTGAATGCTTAGCATTCCTTGCTCCATGGCTTTCAGTAGTGCTTCAAATCCCAGTTTGTTTTGTGCGACAGATTTTGCCAGTTGCTGCTGCATAAGTGCAGGCGCTGTTTTCATTTCTGTAATCACTGCCTGCAGTTGTTGGTCAGACCAGCCTAGCATTGTTTCTCCAGCCAGTATGCGCAAACGAGTAGGAGCAAAATGATCACTGAGTATTTTCTGCAAGTCATGTTTCATTTTTTTTAGTTGGAAGGAACGAATTAGTGCAATGCTAAGTTCTCTTCGATCCTGAGTTTCAACGCTGATGACTGCCGGCGAAAAGCGGCCTACTGCAAGCCAGGCAAAGCCAGAGCCTTTATGACCGTCAACCAACTCTATTTTTACCTTTCGTGCCTGGTGTGCAACGAGGTTCCAGGTGATTTTTTTTGCGGTGTCATTACGCGGGGCGTGGGCACGCATAAGCTCCTTACCTGTTGAGTGGTCTAGTAGCCGGACGTAATTAACATTTCCCAGATTCTGGTCAGGAGGATTGTCGTGGCCTGCCATGAAGAAAGTCATTTTTTCGGGTGCGTTAAAAGAGGGGCTTTGCAGGATACCTGTGAGCTTCTCGCCGCGTGGCAGGCTGCTCCAGAAGAGCGCATTCTGACCATCTTCTGATCGGCGTTCCTGCCTCACCCAAGGTGTCGCACTTTTGGACGCAGGTGCCAGCGTTCGCCACGCACCATTGAACTCGCTTTCCAGCATCGCTGCTGCTAGTTTTGCGGCCCATCCTGAGGCCTTTTTGTGGCCTTCAAGGTTAAGGAGGATACGGGCCTGCAGAGGGTGGTCTAATTTTGCGGCTCTCAGGCGTTCAATGAGTGCCGCGGATCCATCCTGCGGCATTTTATTGATTAACCTGCAGTAGTTTAGGAGCTGATCTGTATCCGTTGCGGCAAGAGTGGTAATGCCAGCTACTGAAATATTTGTAGCAGCGTAGGTCAATGCCTGCGTGCTACCGACTGCTGCACCCATGGTTGCCAATCGTTTCCTTCCGCTTGCTGGTATTTGACTAGCTAGCTTTTCCCAGTCATCGATCGACTTCAGTTGGAACTGCAGAGCCATGCGGATCACGTGGATAAGGTGGGTATCTTTTTCATCGGCTTTTTCCCATGCCGTGAAAAGTGCTTGGATAGAGCGCGGAATAATGTGTCGGGTTAGGGCATCGGCAGCGCATCGGCGAGTGGTTGGGGAAGCGTCCAGCAATCCTTTCAGCACTAGACCCTGCTCTAAGGATGAGAGAGATGTGCGTTCGGCAAGGATCTTCATTGTGAAGATGCGCGGCAGCTTATCCTTGTTACCGGCCAACTTAATGAGCATTTTCTCTCCAATGGTTTCAATGCGCTCCAGTGCCCACATGCACTGGGAAACAAGTCGTGCATTACCAGCCTCCATCGCTTTTTTGATTCCCGGTATGGCGGCCTTGCCGTGATGGTCAACCAAGTAATGCAAGGCAAGGTTGCGCGTGGTAATATTGGGATGGCCCAGGCTATTGATCAGTTCAGGAAGTTGCTTTTTCGTTAAGTCGGGAATTTCGAGAGGTTTGTTGTGTTCTCCTTGGTAACGAATGCGCCAGATCCTGCCGTGTGTGCGATCTCTTTTTTTGTGTTCGAGTTCTACTTCGTAGTGGCCAATGATGGCATTATAGAAATCAGCGATATAAAGAGCGCCATCAGGGCCGAGGGCTGCATCCACTGGACGGAACCATTGGTCGGTGCAGGTGATGAAGTCAGGCTGTGTTTCCACGAACCGACTTGATCCCTGATTTTTGAGTTTGTCCCAATGGACTTTACCGGTGACCGGGTTGCACAGAAAGAGTGAGTCCCGGTAGATAGCCGGAAACTGTGGTGCGTCGTAGATAACCGGCCCGCAGATACCGGTGGATCCATGGTTGTGGTCAATCATGGGTGGGGCATTTCCCAGCGGGTCATTGTAGGGTTTTCCCCATGCTGGACGCTGGTAGGTGGCGCCACGCAGTAGCATGTATACCGGCATGGAATGACAGTCTGCATTATATATATTGCCGAGTGCGTCGAAGGTGATTCCGTAGGGATTTATCTGTCCCTTGGTAAACTGTTCAAACTGTGATCCGTCGGCGCGGAACCGGTATGTGTTTCCTGAATACAACTCAGTAGTTACACCACGTCCATCCCTGATCATTGATGTGTTGGCGAAGCCGTGGCAACCGTAAATCCAGCCATCTGCCCAGCGTGTGAAGCTGCTTGCCATTCCATGCGTGTCCTGGTGACCGAATCGGGTGTAGACGATATTGCTTTTATCGGCGAAGCCGTCACCATCGTGATCATGATGTCTGCGGATGCTGGGGATGTCGTAAGCCAGTATACTGCTGCCATCACCCAGTGGCAGGGTGCCTATGGGGATATTCAGGCCGGTGGCAAAGCGCTTTACTGTCTGAGCTTTTCCCGAATCATCGAGATCTGAAACTACCGTCAACCAGTCTCTTGGTGGATGATTGCTGAAGTGATTGAACTTGCCTGAAGGTTCGTCAATGTCCCCTTTGGCTGGGTAAGGGTATTCGACGGAGCTACTGATCCACAATCGTCCCTGAGCGTCAAAGTTCAGGTTCATGGGTTGACCAATATCGGGTTCGGCAACCACGAGCTCAATGATGAACCCTTTGGGTAAAGTGAATCTCTTTTGCTGCTCTTCTGGACTCAGTGCATCTCCTGGGGCAATGGTTACCGCGTGGAGCCATGTCGTCCATAACAGTGCGACAATGATTGTAATGATTTCTCGCATATTTACGATATCCGAGGATCAGGAGTCTTGCAGGATTTTTAACGAAACTGTTTCAACCATATCATCAACTCTGGACTTGTAATCCAGCATGTGCGGGGCTGTGAAATGCGCTTTGAGGTGTGAAAGTGATTCCCATTTTTCGATCACGGTAACAACATTTTTGTCGGTTTGTTGAATGGCAACATCTGTCTCGACGTCCATGGTGGCGGAATACTCGATGCATCCGTTTTCTTTCATTACATTCGGGATATTGGCTTTGAAGATTTCAATAAAGGATTCAAGCTGTGTATCCTTGACGGTGATGGATGCGATTACATGTATCATTTTTTCATCGAGTTATGTGTTGGTAGAGTTGCTATGAATTAAGGTCTGATTGCAGCTTAATATTTGAGTAGCAATAGGGAAGTTTGTGAAATTTCAAGGCAGGTTATCAACAGATATTTAAATCAGGAATAAATGAGGGGGGAACCCGTTACATTCGGTTATTTTTTGATAATTTCATTTTCAATCAGCATCTTGTCTTCTGTTACACTTTCTACTTTGCTCATCGGTGCAGCGAAAATACGCTAAAGGTAATGAGACCAATGCACATAACGTTGTTGGTTCTTTGTCTACAATCACCCTTGCTGGGGGCGGAGAACCCCGAACCGTTTCCGGATTATTCTTTCATGGATGGGGTTTGGGAAGAGTTAGGAGAGTTGATTTGCCTGAAAGGTGGCCATGTCTTGTGCGAGTCGAAGAATAGTCGTTTGATCCTGCGGGAAACAATTCTTATGGACGAAGTAGAACTGCAAAAAGCGCATCAGGCTAATTCAAGGCCTTTGCCAAAATGGTCTCTTTGCTTAGAATGTGATTCATAATGAATCCGTCAATATTCCTGATTTTTACTTTAACCTGTCTTGGTGTTGTGACTGTTCGCGCATCCGAGAAGGCAATGTATGCAGGGTATGAAAAGACCCTGAAGCCACTGCTTATGCAGTATTGTATCGACTGTCATGGAGGGAAAAAGGTCAAGGGCAAGGTCGACTTTACAAAAATTGAGACCGGCAAGGACGTCGCCGATGCCTTTGAGTTGTGGGAAAAGGTAACCGGTGTGATAAAGCAAAAGGACATGCCGCCCGAGGATGAGGAACAACCCACCGATGCCCAACGGGGGCTCATTCAGCAGTGGTATGAGAAAGATTTCATTGCTCGTGTTGAAGCTCGCCCCGGCCTATTCAAACCTCGCCGTTTGTCAGCTATTGAGTTTGAGAACACATTAGCCTCGCTATTGGGTTTCAAGATGGTGATCACCGTGGCTCATGCTGAAGAAAGTGAAATTGAGTCTTCATTAATAAAGAAGATTTTTCCTCCTGACCCACCGGGTGGAAGTAGATTTAAGAATGATACTGCTAATACTCCTCTTTCACCGGCGCAGTGGGAGAAATATGGTCAAATTATAGACGCGGGTATTGCTGAGCTTTTCAGTCAGAGCAGGCGTGAGCAACTTGAGAAATATACCGGTCCCATTCGTGATGGAATCCGCATGGAGCATGCTTCACGGTTATTGAAAGATTTTCTGCCTAGAGCCTACCGTCGTCCCGTTGAGTCTTCGATGATGGAAAGGGTCATCGGGAATGTCCAAGCAGCCGAGGATTTGGAGCAGGCTTTGCGCTTTGAGATGAAAGTGGCCTTGATGTCACCGGGATTTTTGTATCGCGGTTTTCTCATGCCAGCGCAAGGGCAAGGCCCCCAGAGGGTGGACTCTTACGAGTTGGCAGAGCGTCTTTCATATTTT
>CALCSP010000773.1 GCA_937893785.1 uncultured Verrucomicrobiales bacterium | reverse complement strand
TTGTCGAACCCTGTGGCGCGCGATTTCATGTTTGCTTGTAAGTGGAAAAAAACGGTATTTTTTGGCGCGGGGGATTGAGTTTATGTATAGAAAAACCGCCCCCATTGAAAACCATAATTACTATAATTAATACACATTATTAGCATTTTCAAGAAATAAACGAATTTTTAGTAAATTCCAATGTTTGTGAATAGGGGGAAGTGTTTCCACGGTTTTTTTCCGGCATGAAAAGGAGCGGGGGATTGCGTCCACTAGCCCCGGTTTCAGCATTTAAGTCGGATCCTGAGCGCTTTCGAACTGGCTACGCCAGTAGGCTAGGCGTTCCTTGATACGTTTTTCCTGACCATTTTCTGTTGGGTCATAGTAACTGCGTCCTTCCGGAAGGTAGGCTTGGGGGACAAATCCGCCTTCGTAGTTATGGCTATAGAGGTATTCTTCGCCATGTCCTAGTTGTTCGGCTCCTTTGTAATGACTGTCTCTGAGATGTTTCGGAACTACCAGTGTGCGTCCTTGGCTGATATCCTGCTGTGCGGAGAGTAGCCCGGCGTAGCAGCGGTTACTCTTTGGTGCCGTGGCAATGTAAAGGGCAGCATGTGCCAGTGGAATTTGCGCTTCTGGCAAACCAATAAAATCGGCTGCCTGCTGCGCAGCCATCGCTACGCGCAATGCGTTTGAGTCTGCTAGTCCGACGTCCTCGGAGGCGGCAATTACGATTCGCCTTGCGATGAACCTGATGTCCTCACCTGCATAGAGCATCTTTGCCAACCAGTAGAGCGTGGCATCGGGATCGGAACCGCGCATCGACTTGATAAAGGCACTGATGGTGTCGTAGTGGGCATCTCCATCTCCATCGTAAACAACGGTTTTCTGCTGGATGGATTCCTCGGCCACACTGAGGTCAAAATGGATTTCACCCTTACTATTCGGAGCTGTGGTAAGGGTGCCAAGTTCAAGGGCATTGAGGCATTTTCGGGCATCTCCGTCGCATTTGGTAACCAGAAGTTCCAGTGCCTCCTCGGAGAGGTTGATTTGGTAGCTTCCCAGACCGCGTTCTTCATCGGCAAGTGCCCGGCTAACCAGTTCTTTCAGGTCAGTTTCATCAATTGGCTCAAGCTGAAAGACCTGAGATCGGGATACCAGCGGGCTGTTAATGTAGAAGAACGGGTTATGCGTGGTGGCTCCGATGAAACGCACGGTTCCACGTTCAATATGAGGTAGCAGGACATCTTGCTGTGCCTTGTTGAAGCGATGAATCTCGTCGACGAATAGGGTGGTCGTCGTGGAGTGCAGGCGGTTGATGGAATTAGCTGCCTCCACAGACTTTCGGATTTCAGCGACATTGCTTTCGACACCGCTGAGGTTAATGAAGCGTGACTGGCTGTGTGCGGCGATGACCCTTGCCAAACTGGTCTTACCGACTCCCGGGGGGCCATAAAAGATCAGTGAAGCGAAGCTATCGGCGATGATCGCCCTGCGCAGTAGTTTCCCTTCTCCCAAGATGTGTTGCTGACCTACGTAATCCTCCAGGCACTGAGGACGCATCCTTGCGGCAAGCGGCATGGAATTGCTATCGTCGTTACCCGGGGAGGCCATTCCGGTATTCTCCTGTTCGAATAAGTCGTCCATTATTATTCTACAGATCGATTGCGCCTTGGTGGCCACTTGATGGCCTCAATGCCGCGCGCAGCCCAGAATGCAATGCCGGCGAAGTAGATTAAAAGGACGTAAACATGGTATTCGAAGTCCAGCCGCATCATTTCCGCGATCGTT
>CALCSP010000772.1 GCA_937893785.1 uncultured Verrucomicrobiales bacterium | reverse complement strand
GCGCAACCTTCGGTCTGGCAGGTGATTTCCTCAATGTTGTCGCCGGGCTTACGCAGAAATACACTGGATTTGTCTCCACATAATGGGTTGAAGCCTTCAGCCTTGTGACTGCATGGATCAAGCACACCATCATTGCGGGGTCGCTTGTTATGGCTGAGGATGATTTCCTGGTAAAGATCGTTGAGTTCGTCCATGCAAGCAAAGGTTGAAAAAGGTCAGGATCCAAAAATCCGGTTTACCTCAATCAAAGCCTCGGTCAGTTTGTCGACTTCATCAATGGTGTTGTAAAAGGCAAAGGAGGCGCGTGCTGTTGCCGGGACACCCAGTTGTTGCATGAGTGGTTGCGCGCAGTGGTGCCCGGCGCGGATGGCAATGCCTGCCGTATCCAGGATGGTAGCAATGTCATGGGGGTGGGCCGATTTCAGGGTAAAGGAAATCACGGCTACCTTTTCAGGTGCTGTTCCAGTGATGGATAGGCCTGGAATTTCCTTCAAGCGCTCAGTTGCATAGGTAAGCAGTTCTTGCTCAAAGGTATGAACTGTTTCCCGATCTAGGCTCTCAAGATACTCGATTGCCGCTCCAAGACCTATAGCTCCGCTGATGTTCGGAGTCCCTGCTTCGAAGCGTTCTGGGGGTGAGCGGAAGGTGCTGTTTTCAAAGCTTACACGTTCAATCATGTCACCCCCTCCCTGATAGGGAGGCATGTCGTTTAGCAGATCTTTGCGCCCATAAAGAATGCCGACTCCATCCGGACCAAAAAGCTTGTGTGATGAGAACGTGTAGAAATCACAATTAAGTGCACAGACATCCACAGGGAGGTGTGGCACTGCCTGTGCACCGTCAAGGAGTACAGGGAGGCCTTTTTCTTTTGCCATGGCGATCATCTGTTGAGCCGGGTTGATTGTCCCGAGCACATTGGATACATGGGTAAAAGCTACCATTTTGGTGCGCTCTCCAAGCAGATTCTCGAATGCATCAATGTCAATCTCACCAATCTCGGTAAATGGTGTCACCTTAATTTGGGCACCGGATTGTTGAGCAGCAAGTTGCCATGGGATAATGTTGGCGTGGTGTTCCATGCCGGTTAAGAGTATTTCATCGCCGCTTTCCAGTCTTGGAAGTGCGAAACTGTTAGTCACCAGGTTGATGGACTCGGTTGTGCCTCGGGTAAAGATGATTTCCTCGGGATGCGCGGCGTTGAGAAATCCAGCTACTCGTGCGCGGGCGCCATCATAAGCATCTGTTGCCTCCATGCTCAGGTGATGAACTCCCCGGTGGATATTGGCATTTTCGTTGGCAAGAAAGTCAGAAACACGGTCAATGACCACCTGCGGTTTTTGGGTAGTCGCCGCATTGTCAAGATAGACAAGCGGCTTGCCCTTCACTTCACGTTGAAGGATTGGAAAGTCGCTACGTAGGTCGATGTTTTGTTGAGGTGTTTGCATTCAATTGGATGAACATCTGTAGCATGAACGGCTATCGCATGGTTTCAACTGGATTGGTGGTAATGTTGTAAATTTAAAGTAAATCCAAAGTTCGGAATTTTACGTTGTGCCGCAACTATGGTTGTGTGAGCCTGTTTATAGTGGGATGTCACCTATTCCACGCTTTCTCTTACTAAGAAGTATGCGGCGACGTAAAATCATTAAGGCACTTGGGGCAGGCATGTTGGCTTCGAGTGTCCAGTCATCCGGCCAGTCCAAAGGACGCAGTTTTAAACTGCGCTATATTCTTTCTTCGGCCATGTATGGCGAAATGCCACTGGCAAGTATTCTGCCTGAGGTCGCCAAGGCAGGGTGTGAGGCTATTGATATCTGGTGCAGGGTGCATGGTAACCAGCGCGAACAAATCGAATTCATGGGAGATGCCGTGGCTCGTGAGATGTTTGAAAAACATCGTGTAAAACCTGCGGTATTTACGCGATATCCACTTGGACCTTTTGGCCTTCGTGAGGAAATCAAGAAGGTTGCAAAATCCTTTGATGCTGAAATTGTCGTGTGCGGAAGTACGGGCCCACGTGGTCCTGCGGGCAAAGAGGCCAAGGCAGCGGTGCGCGCATTTCTCGAGAAGATGAAGCCGCATATTGCGGTGGCAGAGCAGAGCGGCATGAAGATTGCTGTGGAGAACCATAGCGGACAGTTGCTCTATCATCCGGACGCAATACGCTACTTTGCCGAATTCAATACTTCACCAAACCTAGGTATTGCCTTTGCTCCGCATCATCTGCACAAATTCACTAACCAGATTCCGGCATTGATCCGTGAGCTTGGGGATAAAAATCTCCCGTTTATGTATTTTCAGGAACATTCCGAGGGAATGCATAAAAAATCGACCAAAGCTATCGAGATGCAGCAACTACCTGGGTTTGGAGGAGGCTTGGATTACAAACCCATAGTAAAGGCCCTGAAGGATATCAATTACTCGGGATATTGTGAGATTTTCATGCACCCAGTACCGCGAGGCATTCCAATCCTTCCCACCGTTGCTGAGATAACTGCAGTCATTAACAGGAGTCGCGGCTATATTGCCAAGTGCCTAGAAGCGATTTAAGGGGGATTGTAACTCGTTTTACCTTCAACCTAGTTGAGCTTGGAACTTAAATCAGCTCGCTACGAACTGGACTTCAAATGACGAGGTGGAATAATCACTTCAGCGCCATTTTCGGGTTCCCATATCTCGAGCCCTTCCGGCAGTTTGAAAGGTTCAGAGTCTTTAACTTGCGAAGCATTTTCAACACTGTCTGCCAGAATGGATCGGGCAAACATCTTTTCCGGAGTGACACAGATCCAGTTTACCTGATTGAAGCTTCCTGATGCCCGTGTCCAGCTCTTATCGTCATTATTGCGGCGCAGCGGGGCTCCCCAGCACCCTTCACCAATAAAGACCGTTCCTAACTTGTCATCACGGATAAATCCCTGCTGACTGCCCTCTTCATTTGAGGGACGCAGTGGCCATGTACGCTTGACAACGTGGCTGTCACACTCAATAGCGAGGTTCAAACCATGCTTAAAGAAAAGTGATGCCCATGCCTTATACTGAGCATCCTGTTCAGACTTTCCTGATTGATGAGGTCTGAAGGGATGGTGGTAATGTGCCACCTTCCATTTGAAGTCATTGTGCTCTGAGAGATCCTGAGCGAGCCATTTACCCTGTTCGCCGCCACGCACAATATTGCTGTTCAGTGTGTAGACACGCAGGAATCCACTGCCAAAACCCACCGCGTAATAGTCGTTTTCGTGTGGAGTATCAAAAAAGGAATGGATGTCCTGTTTGCCTTCATGATTTCCCCGGGCAGCAATGATCGGAATCATATGTCCGTCTTTTCCGGTGGTCAGTTGCCAATCGTCAAGCCAGCCAACCCAGCTCTCATGATTGGACTTGTTGATCATGTCTCCACCAAAGCACACAAATAGTGGCCGAATTTTTGAGACAACTTGGTTTGCTCTTTGCCGGGCATCGCGATGGTTGCGACTGTCGCCACCAGCGGCAAAGGAGAAACTGGCGGCACCTGCAGGAGCAGTCTTGAAGGAGAATCTGCGGCTTTCTGAATTGCTGTCACGGATTACGAAGTAGTAGAGCGTGTCCGCTTTAAGGCCAGTGAGTCTAGCAAAACGACTTTCGATTTTATGGTGCGTACTTTTACGGTCAACACCATGGCTGAGAGGTAGCTCTTGGTCACCGTTATTTGCCTCACCATAATGGACACGGGGATTTTCACCATCCTTCTGGCACCAGCCGACCGTGATTGAGGATTCAGGCGAACTATTCCAGATGAGGCGATACTTGTCGGTTTTGGCAATGATACCAGTGGTGGACATCGCCAATGCAAGGACTGTCAATATGGAAAGGAGAATCGATTTGGGAGAATTCATGATAAGAGAGGTGGTTGTCTATGGTTAAACATTGTTGCTCCTTCGCCGCAAGGCAAGCAGAAGGCACAAGGGAAGGCCGAAGTGTGGAACACGGTAAAGTGCTTCTGGCAGCCAGCGATTGAGTGTTTCACTGGCAAAAGCAGGATCAAAATAGGACCAAGGTCTGGCAATTGCGGTCATTAACCCCCAGATCACCATATAGGCAAGCGAGATGGTGCGCCATTTCCCGAAAGTAAAAAGAAATACGGCTGCTAAAATGTCGAGGATACCAGCCGCAAGCAGAATATTGCCTGCTGTTTTTTCACTTTCCAGGCCCAAGCTGAGCATGGTCATTTCCATGAATTTTCCGGGTCTTGGATGATTCAGCCAAGAGATATCTGAAGGTAACCCAATGGCAAGAAGGCCATGGCATACAAAAGTCAGCGCGATGGCAATCGAAGCAATGATGCCGGCGGGGAAACGCCAACCACGACCAAAAACCATCAGGTATACCATCAAAGGCATACAGAACTGGCCTGCATGCTCGAGGAAGTGGCCTATGCCCTCTGCTGCGGCGAAATACTTGAGCCATGCGAGAAAGACGAGGTTTGCCGTTCCCAGAAGGTAGACAATCCTCATGAACCAGTGAGAGGAAGGTATTAGTGTGAGTGTAGCAAAGAAAAAGAAGATCCATGCCTGTACACGAACGGCAGTATCAATATTGTCACTGATTTTTAGCGCCAACCAGTCTTTCCAGTCCATGCTGAAAAGATTCTTAACTAGGTTGTCCATCAGCGGTTCATCCTGCAGCAGTGCGTGCAATGGCATTTGCTCGTTGAAGCACATCCAGCCGTGTCCGACGAACATCACGGCACATAAAATACGCACCGCCCAGCAAAGAACCGGATTGGTGTTTTGATATTTGTTGAGTGTGGCACTGGCCATATCTTAACTTCTTGGCGAATTGTCGACGAATTGTCGAATCTTGCAAGGGCGGGTGAGAGGTTGCAAAGTGGCTGGTTCAGTTCATAGGTATGATTATGTTGAGGTTTTTCTCCTCCCTTGTCTTTTTTTTATTTACTGCGATCGCTTCGGCCAATGTTGTGATTAGTGAAGTCGATCTCACTAATAGTCGGGTTGAACTTGTCAATAATGGCACACAGGCGGTTAATATCACCAATTACAGATGGTGTAACCGGGTTAATGGCTCACCTTTTTACCCAAGTGTTTCATCCGCCACTATTAATGCGGAATTTAGCACAACTCCTGATCTGGTCCTTTTGCCGGGTGAGGTTCTGGTGTTTGATCTATCTTCTGCCTTTCTTCCTCCCGAGGGCGGTGAGCTTGGTCTTTATCTGCCCAGTGGAGGATTTGGCAGACGCTCGGCATTAGTGGACTACATTAACTGGGGAAATAGCCTTGGTGTTCGAGACACAGTTGCTGATGACGCTCCAGCGATTTGGGAAACAAATGCCGCCATTGATATTTCCGGGATCAGTGCCGGAGATTCGATACAGCTAAAACCAGGTAGCGAGGGGAATTCGGTGACTGATTACAAGGTTGCCCCCGCCACGATCGGACAGGCACAGAATCCGATTGATCAGATTGACTTTAGAATCACGGCGGTTGGAAGCATGGATAACGGGGGATTATTTATTGAGTTTGTCTATAATGGAGGCGGTAGCGTCACTATAACCGAGTCACCTGACCTTAGTGCCGAATATAAAAAGGTTTCCGAAAGGACAGTGGTTTTGCGTCCATTAGAAAACCGGATAGAATTTCAGCCGGAAAATGGCAGAACCTTTTTTTACCGGTTGGAGAAAGATTGAGGATGCGGTCAAATGTTCGCAGGTAATATGCTGCCCTTTGACCGTATGTGAGTTTTGACCTAGTATCATCACGTGTCCCGTTCCCGTCATTGTGTCATTTACGACAGTGATTGCTCTTTTTGCACTTTCCAGATGCGATTGGTGACCTGGATGGACTGGTTTAATCAGGCCGAACTGGTGCCGATTAATGATTCACGTGCAGGTGAGATTGCGCCGGAAGTTTCCCATGAGGATTTGCATGAAGCGATTCATGTTGTGACACCCGGAGGCAAGATCTATCGGGCAGCGAGAGCTTTTCGCTTCCTCGGCTTGAGGATGCCGTTATTATTCCCTCTTGCCCTCATCATGTGGTTGCCTGGTGTGATCTGGTTGGCAGAAAAATTCTATATGTGGGTGAGCCGGAACCGCTACCTGATAAGTAAAATATTTGGTTGTAAGGGGGCATGCGCCATTATCCCAGCGCGTAAAGGTCATGATAAGGGCAAAGGCTAGCGGAAAATAGGGATCACGCTGTTGACTCCTTAAGTGCAACTTGCCATTTTAATTGCTCCTATGCGTATTTGCCTTCTGGTATTTTCTTTACTGGTTTTTCCAGTTTTTGCTCTTAAAGGATTGGAAATATCCGGCAAAAAAATACCGGTGCCTTATGTCGAGGATCTGAATGCCGCCTTTGAGAAATCAGGTGATAATGCCCGCGAGTTGCGTGCGGCATTTGGCAGGATCTCGCAGGGAGAGGTTGCTGGTTTGGCTTTCCTGATTGCTCATATGCCCGAGCGGGACCTCGTTACGCTCACCAGCAACTATCTCGTTGAGAATATTCAATGGGCTTACAAGGCTCGTGCCCAATTTCCGTGGGCACAGGCGATCGATGAAGAACTGTTTTTTAACGATGTGCTTCCCTATGCGAGTATTAATGAGAGGCGCGATGCTTGGAGGAAGGATTTCTTCACCCGTTTTTCGCCTTTAGTGAAGGATTGCAAGACCCCAGGTGAGGCAGCACAGGTGCTGAACAAGAAAATGTGGTCAATTGTTGGGGTGTCCTATCATGC
>CALCSP010000771.1 GCA_937893785.1 uncultured Verrucomicrobiales bacterium | reverse complement strand
TTCAGGACCTGCGCTGTTTCCTCCTGAATCATGCCGAAAAGCTCGCGACCGTCCTTTAACCTGAGGCTGGTTTGCTGGAATCCCTCCACGATGTAGGCATCCGGCTCAAGGATGGACTTGATGATGTAGCCTAGGTCCTGGCGTTTGTTGATTCCCATTAGGTCGGGGCCGAGAACAACCCCTTTGCCCTGGACCTGGTGACAGGCAAAGCAGGTGCCACGCCCGAAGAAAAGTTCTTTTCCGTGTCCGGGGTCGGCCTTTGGCATGGCATTGGTGGCGGCAGCGATATTGGTCTTCCGCAGGCCGGTTTTGGTGAGGAAGATCTGATACATGGACTCGCCATCAGCACCATCAAGCTTGTTGCCGCCGATCACCACCTCCCCAGCCGGGACGTTGCGTCGGTAGACCGGAAAGGATTCGCCGTTGCTCATGGTGATGGCAAAAGAGGTTTTTTCCATGCCGTCCACGAGAGCCTTGGCTGGCTTGGTGCGGCCGTCATAGGCAAGGTAGAGCGTGGCGGGCAAGTTAATCTCGAAGCGAAGAAATTCGCTCTCTGTATTTGCCTTGTCATCATTGTGGGTTCGGATATGCGTGGCACCTTCCAGGGCCTCGGGAATCCGGGTAAAGGTGTAGTTGCGATCCGCATAGACGAGGGTTCCCCGCTGCAGGCTGTCAAGTTGTGCGCGATAGGATTTTGCTGAGCCCTTGCCGCGGATGCCGCGCACAAAGAGGCGATCCTGCCACTCGGAGTCACTGATTCTGTGCAGCACCAGTGTTTCGACTTCCGAGAGACGGCGCTCTCCCTTGAACAGAGCTGCCTTGAGCGTGGCACTTTCAGATATCTTGAGCTCCCCCTTTACCTGAGTTGATTTTGCCGAGGGCTCGGATCCATCAAGGGTATAGTGGATGGTGCCGGGTGTTGCCGCGGCAAACCGCACAAGGCTGGATTGGCGGAAATGTTCCTTGTCGGCGGACAGGGTCAGGCTTTTCAGGGGATTGCCGTTGTCAGCAACCGCTCCATTGAGGAATTCATTTGCCCGTTGCTGCAAGTCGCGATCTCCTTCCTCCATTAGGCCCAGTGCGGCCATACGGCGGATGCCGGGTCGCTCGTCCTCCAGCAAGTCCCGGCGCTTGTCCTCAGGCAGTTGACGGCGCATGACCTGCCAGTTGGTATAGTAAGCTACCCGGTCAGTTTCATAGGCCACGGCGTCGAGGATTGTGGCAGTGTTGTT
>CALCSP010000770.1 GCA_937893785.1 uncultured Verrucomicrobiales bacterium | reverse complement strand
GTTTCATTTGTGGGCTCATTTGTCCGCCAGGAGTGAGTGCCGCAGCCGGACTGTCGACAAGGCGCTTGCTGACATTCACCTCGGCGACTCTGTCACCTAGTGCTTCTTTCATCCATTGGCAGAGGGCAGACGCTGTATCTTCATCCGTGTCCTGCTCATTACCGGGTAATTCATCAAGTTCGATGCCAGATTGGGCAATGGAAACCAGTTGTTTGTCGGAGTAGGAAGGAATGGCTCCGACCATGTATTCGTCAATGGGGTCGTAAAGGAAGAGGACCTCGATATCTCTGGCCTTGAAGGCTTCAAGATAGGGGGCGCTTTCAATTGTCTGTCGGTCAGGGGCAATTTGGTAGAAAATTTTGTCCTGATCCTCCTTCATGCGTGTGACATAGTCTTCAAGGGTTGAAGTTGTGCCAGATTCATTCATTGAGGATTCAAAGCGGAGTAACTTTAGTAAGTCATCTCGGTTTTCAAGGTCGGTAATGACACCTTCTTTAAGAAAACTGCGGAATTGTTCATAAAATCCCGCAAATTTTTCCTCGTCTGACTTTGATTCCCGGTCGAGAAACTTGATGAAGCGCTTTGCTATTAGTCTGTTGAGCTTTTGCACCAGAGCACTGTCCTGCATGCTTTCGCGTGAGATGTTCAAGGGGAGGTCTTCACTGTCAATGACACCTTTCAGAAACCGTAACCAGTCAGGCAGGAGGGACTTTGGTGATGAGTCAATCAGAACCTTGTTGCAGTAGAGCGAAACGCCGGGATCAACCTGACCGAATCCTGGGCGCTCAGGGTTTTCCTGGGGAACAAACAAGAGTGAATTGATCATCAGCGGGGCGTCGGCGCTGAAATGCATACGATATCTTGGTTCGTCAAAAGCCTTCGCCGCAAATTTGTAGAATTCTAGGTATTGCTCATCGGAAATATCTGATTTTGGTTTCATCCATAGGGCCTCCACCGTGTTCACCCTTTCGCCATTTAGCAGAATCGGGAAGGGGACAAAGTTAGAATAGTTTTCCAGTATAGCCTTGATTCTAGGTTCCTTGGAAAACTCCTCCTGATCCTTCTTTAGCGTTATGACAATCTTTGTGCCTCGATGCTGTCCTGGGCTTGTCTCAATGTCGTATCCGGTCTTTCCGTCACTAGTCCAGCAAAGGTGCTCAGAGTCTTCGCTCCATGCCCGGCTATAAACGGCAACCTCGTCACTGACCATAAAAGCACTGTAGAAACCGACGCCAAACTGGCCGATGATGTTGGTTTCCTTGCGATCTCCCTTTGATAATTCTTTAAGAAATGCTTTTGATCCCGAATGTGCAATTGTCCCCAGGTTGCCGATGAGTTCATCCTTTGTCATGCCTATTCCATAGTCAGCAATCGTGATGGTGTTGGCTTCATCATCAGTGGTGATATTGATTTCAAGATCCAGATCAGGATCAGTGACAGTTTTCTCGGTCAGTTGCAGATGACGTAGTTTTTCAAGTGCATCTACGGCGTTGGAAACAAGTTCGCGAACGAATATTTCCTTGTCTGTATAGAGAGAGTTAATAACTATATCCAGCAGTTGCTGGACTTCGGCCTGAAATGCATGTTTATGCTCTGAATCTGAACTCATGACGGCGCGGATTGTATCTGCACTTCGGGCATTGTCAAAAGATGGACACGATTCCGTGATGCATTTTTTCAAGAAAACAGGATGGAGCCCTTGTTTTTAACGGATTTTCTCACAGGCTTCCGAGAGCCATTGTTGTTCAGGCAGGGCGTATGGACGGAACGTTTCCAGATATCCTTCATGCTCGTTATAGAACAATGCGCGATGCATTCCCAGAGTCGCTCCTTTAGAGGAGTCTACAAGGGCTGCAGAGTCATTCGAGCTCATTTGGAAGAGGATGCGCATTTCAAATTCACTAAGGGCCTTACGGCTGAGCGTGCGGCCGATGTTATTGTAGGAATCAATGGAGACAATTAAATGAATTCCGTGTGCAGCTCCCTCGCAAATAATGTCATTTAGTTGGAGGGCAGGGTTACTGCTTTCCGAGGAAGTATCGAAGGAGTAAGCGAGGTCATCGTCATAGCGCAGTTTTTTGAATCGTTGCAGCCCATTAATCAGGAGAAACATCGGTGGATAATGGCCGCTTGCTTGCTCGTCTCTGCGCAGTTGCAGTTGCTGCGATGCTTCCCCGATAAGTTCGGTAATGTCCCGATCCTTAACTGATCGTATTGGGTGTGGAAGTTTTTCTAGCATGCCCTCAATCAAATCACGTTCTGTTGAGCCTGGGGGATTTGCATCAATAACGACAATATCTATTTTCTCCCTGGTAAACTGCCCACAAAGGGCAAGGAGGGAAGATGCCATCAAGGCCGCTATTGCATCATCTCGCTGTCCTACAATCAGCATGTGGTTGCCGCTTTGCCTGTGGAAAATGGCTTCCGTCGGTCCCTTGATAGCGTTGGGCGCTCCCAGCCAGATCTTTGGTGAATCCGGTTGAGGTTCTGGTTCGGTGATTAGCAGGTCGGTAAGTAGTACGTTTTCCCTGATATCTGCTGGGGCATTACCTTCAAAGACAATGGGAGGGGAGAACTTGGAGGTGTGACGGGCAGCTAGATCAGACACTCGGTCAAGATGAGAATCGCGCTCTTGCTCGGGGAGCCATACGGTCTGGAATGGACTGTTGCCTCCGATTGCCCCGGCGGAATCGTTGTAAATTCCTTCTCCTGGACGAGTCAACAGCCTAGGGGCAGGGTTGCTCTCATCCATAATAAGGTAGGCATCCGCTTCATTACATTGAAGGGCAACGCGGATGACCATTTGCCCGAGAGTTGCACGCGCCAGTGAATAGGCGCCGCCAAGGGTTTGTGACCCTAATAAGACATGAATGCCAAATGCACGTCCCTGACGGACGATACGATCGAGAAGGACAGAAGCATTTTGTGCGATACGGTCATCCTCAACAAAGAACTCCTGAAACTCGTCAATGATGAGCAATGTGCGTGGCATCGTTCTTTTTCCGGAATTTCGGTAAGCAGACAGGTCTTGAACCCCTTCATCGCGAAAGAGTTCCCCTCTGCGCTTTAGTTCCTCGTCAAGCCGTTGCAAAACACTAAGACCGAATTCTCTGTCGCTTTCGATGGCGACGACGCGGGCATGGGGCAGTTTTTTGCTTCCATAACACTTGAATTCAACCCCTTTTTTGAAGTCAATCAGGTAGAACTCAACCTCATCCGGGCTACATGAAAGGGCGAGGTTGGTGATCATTACATGGAACAGTGTAGATTTTCCGGATCCTGTCTTGCCTGCAAAAAGAGCGTGCTGGCGAGTCCCTTTTCCAATAGCCAGTTCCTGCAATTTGGTTGCGCCGGTACGTCCGATAGCAATACGCAATTCTTCAGTGGTATTTCCTTTCCACAGTTCGGCTTCCTTCGGCATGATTTGGGAGAAGGGAACCTCAACCCGACTGGAATCGCTACTGGCCAGACCAACCTGATGCACAAATTTCGTAGCCAGTTCATCAGTAGGGGGGGCATAGAGGTGCAGGGTCGAACCTGGCGTGATCTGCTCAGGGAATTTAAGGGGTTGGTCCTTGCTTGCGGTAATTGTGATGCTTGTCTTACGCAAATCGTCAGCGTCAAAGGCTTCAGGAAGAGGTTGGCGTTTATCCCAGTGAATCAGTGTGTAGATTCCGCAACGCGCACCGCTTGCTGCAATACTTAGCAGGCCACGGGTTGCTGCCTCGGAAAAATTTCCGGGGAAGTCTGCAACCACGAGAAAATGATATTTTTCGGCAATATTGCCGGCCTGTTTGTTGTATTCGGTGATGGTCTCATACTCGTTGCGAAGATACATCTGGATGACTTTTTCCATGTGCGCATTGAGCTCGGAGATCCTGTTCTCAATTTGTTCGCGCTGAGTCCAGATACGTTCATTGATGATGCTGTCCTCATAGTCGGCGAGGTGTGTTATCCCTGCAAAATTCTGACCTAGTCCGACCGGGTCGAAGATACTGAAGTTGAGTTTTCCGGCTGGTGATACCGAGAGTAAACGAAGGAGGATATTATTAATGGTATTGATGATTTCCGGGTCCCCTGATGACTCGGTTTCAAAGAGGATGGATCCTGCTTCTGGAAAGCGTAGCGTAAGTGGAGCCTTCAGCTGCGTGTCCCTAGGAAGGCTGAGCCTGCTGTCACTAGGAAGTCCACCAGTGAGAGATTTTAGATCCAGATCCAGGTGACCAAATCCTGCGCCATGGGAAAAGTGATCAGGAGCTTGCCAATTGGCTATCACATCCTCAGTCCATTCTGGAAATATTTGGCGAGTGATTTCATTGTCGTCGTCTATGATTTTTAGGATAGAAGGGATTTCTGCATGCCATTGTTTTTCCAGGCTTTGCCATGCTTCCTTATGCTTGGTTTCGGATTGGTTGATACTGGCCTGAAAATCCTCATCAGCCTGTGCTTGTTGTGCCTTGGCTCTCTCGTGGATGTTGGCTACTGTGGATGAGTTCTCTGTCTTGAGCCTATCCATAGCAGATTGCAGAATGGTAGAGTTTTTCTGTTGTAGTCGAGCTTCTTGATCGGTTAGTTTTTTCGGGCTTTCCTGTCCCAGTTGCTCAGCGTTCTTAATATCGGAACCCAGATTCTTGTTGAGCATCTGAAGTTCATCATCAAGACACTGCTCAAGTTGTTCACGCCGGGAATCCATCCATGGTTGTGAGGTTTCTGAATACTGGAAATATACAGCGCCCGCCATTTTCAAGGTTTCACATATGTCCGAGGCTGCTCGCCTCGCGGTTGAGGCTGCTAAGCGCTGCGCAATTACAAGAAGTAATGTAAGCCCCAGTGAGATGCCTCCAGTTACTTGAGTTTGCAGGCTGTTCCACTCTGAAAGATAGCCGATAGAGAGCGTGATTGCCGTGGCTATTGGAATCCAAAAATGAAGAGGTATGTATCTGAAGAGTTTGGGTATGGGCCTTTGGGAAAAATCCGAAAGTTGTTCCTTTAATATACTGAGCAGTTTTTCAAATTTAAAAGGCGCCTCATATTCAATGGAGGTGGCAAATTCCTCAGTGGTAAGGGCATTCGTTAAATCTGCTGTATTCTTCTTTTTGGCGGAATTTTTGACCTTCAGATAGAGAAGGGGAAATCCCCTAAAACATGCCAGCGCTAGAGTATGGAGTTTCCGGTAGAGTTTTTTGCATTCGAGCAATTTGTCTTCAAGGGAGGCAAGGCTTGTTCTGCAACGGGCAAGGTCGGCTTCGAATTGTCGTTTGGCTTTGAGAGTCTGTGCTTGAACCTGAGAGATGCGACTGCCTTTTTGCCCCTCAACGGATTCCGTTATCTGTCTGTGAGCATTAGCTGCTGCATTTGCAATCCATTGCTGACGACGCTCATACTTGGCCTCTTTTTGCTTAGTGGAATGATGTAGAGAAGATTTAGCAGAGGCTAGCTGGGTTTCGTGATCGGCTTTAATGCCGGCAGTCCTATCATCGTGTTCACGCTTGGCCCGCGCACATTCAATCCGGTAATCCTTTTCGATTTCTTCTTCACGGGCAATAGCCTCAGTCACTACCTGCTTCAGGCGCTTGACCGTATCCAGTGTGGAATGAATGTCTGAAATATTCTTATTCACAATCGCGCCTGATCTTGTTGAGAATTTTATCCAGATCCTCAATAATGCTGGACGCAGAGTTCACGGCATCAGGTAGGGGGGAAATGTATTTTTCCTGAAATTCAGCTGCTTTGGTATCCGTCCAGTAGCCATGGGTTTGTTGCCAGCTCGTGTTCAGGTCACGAACGGCTTTCATGAGGGAACCTCTGCTAGACTTTACTGACATTACGAGGTGGTAGGTGGGTTCGGTTCCTTCTGCGGTTTCTGTAGTAGTGGCGAAGTCGTGGAGGAACTGACTTCAGTATATTTTTCCAGAGTATCGATCATTTGGGAAAGTTGGACAGTTGCCTTTGGGTATTTTGTCATCACTAGATCGCGCAAAGTATCGAGACGCCTAGCAAGAGGCTCCACAACGCTGTCGTAATCACGCGCCCATTTCTTGAGCACCCTAAGCTTTTGTTCAGCTTCCTCAAGAGCATGGCGTGCACGGCGAACATGCATTTGAGCTTCGGCATTCGTGGTTTGCAAAGTCGAAAGTCTTGAGCTGTAAAGTTCCTGCTCAGCTTGCTCGAGTTTCTTTTCTCTTTTGCGCTTTTCAGTTAGCCAATATGTTCGCTGTTCGTCATTCAACCAGGTTCTTGTACGGCGAACAGCATCACCAACTTCGTCTAGAGATTTTGCAGCGCGTTCCATAAATAGAGCAACACTGACACGTAGTGAGTCGATTGCGTCGATTGAAGCTACTTTGGCCTGATCTGCCATTTGTTGTTAACGCTGGTCGAGATATTCTTCAATACGTCTGGCCTTCCTGAGAAGGAATGGTCCGTGCGCATTTGAGATTTCCACAAATTTGCGCATTGACTTCATCATTACGTCAAATTCCTCGGCAAACTTCACTTGCTCCTGATCCTGCCAGGTATTACTAAGCGCCGCAAAGCGGGCGTGGAGGGAGGCTGTCCGAGTTGCTAATTCTTCGTTGAAGCGTTTCAATTCTTCTGCGAAGCGGCGGACCTCCTCAGGATCCATGATTGCTTGTGCCATAATCAAATAATGTATTATTGGGGAATGATATCTATCACATCCTTTCCAGATTATTCAGGCAAAATACCAGTAAATTGAATGATTATTCACTTATGAGAGATCGCGATGTTGCGGATCAACCTGAATTAGGCGTATTTCCTTGGCTTTAATGACGATTGTAATTTCTCCCGCCAAGACCCTCGATTTCGGGGAACAGTGCCTGACAGAAAAATTTTCTTTGCCGGACCTCCTCAAAGAGTCTGAGATTCTGGTCAGTAAACTGGGCAAATTGACCAATGCGGAGCTTAAAAGTCTTATGGGTATAAGTGACAAGCTCGCTGAACTGAACCAGCGTCGCTTCAAAGATTGGACAACTCCCTTTACGCTTGATAATTCGAAGCAAGCCCTCTTGGCTTTCAAGGGGGACGTGTACACGGGCTTTGACTTTGCATCTTGGAAGAGCACTGATTTTAGCTTTGCGCAGAAAAGCCTGAGAATTCTTAGTGGACTTTATGGGATACTACGTCCTCTAGATCTCATACAGCCTTACCGTCTAGAGATGGGGACGTCACTGAAAACCAAGCGTGGGGAAAACCTTTATTCTTTTTGGGGGAGTAGGATAACAGATGCGCTAAATGAATTGAGTGCATCAACTCGGAGCAAGTTTCTCGTGAATCTCGCATCGAATGAATACTTTAATTCGGTTAAGCCTGCGGCACTTGATGTTGAGGTTATCTCACCGGTTTTCAAAGATTTCAAGAACGGGAAATATAAAATTATCAGCTTTTATGCCAAGAAGGCGCGTGGTCTTATGGCGGATTTTATTATCAGGAACCGTTTGCGGCAACCAAGTGATTTACAGAATTTTGACCTTGCAGGCTACCGCTATGACGGGAGCGGATCCAGAGACGGTTCACCTCTTTTTCTCAGGAAGAATCCTGTTTAAAGGATTCAGCATGAGTAGGAGTGAATTCTTTGGAGCTTGTCTAGGTAATTTTCGATCCTGTGATCTTCAATTGCACCAGGAAAGCGTTCAAGAATTGCGTTGATATATTCGCTCGGGTGACGTCCTTTCGGGTTGACGTAAAGTCGAAGGCGCTTCCAGAAATTAGGGTCTTCATGGACCGTGTTCTGGTTGTCAAGGTAGCGCAATAATCCCACGTGGCGATAGCGCATGATACGAGGAGGGATGCGAGCAATGAGATCATGCTGATTGACGACCCGAAATGTACGTCCCTGATCTCTCCGATTATATGAGTTTCTGAAATGCCGGCACCCAACCCGTGGTGAGCCGAACCCGTAAACGGCGTGGACTGGAACTTGTCGCTCATAAAAAGCAGAGGCAGTTAATGTGGCAAGAGCAGCGCCCAGACTGTGCCCTGTCAGGAAAAGGGGAGCTCCATTGTAATGTAAGTTGCTTAGACGTGATTGTATTTCGGGTAGCAGCTGCTGCAAACCCATTGCGAATCCACGGTGAATGCGTTCACCCTCATTGAAAGGACCAGGGACAAATCCCGTGTCCAGATTTTCTTGCCAGTTGGTCATATCTGCTTCACTTCCACGAAAAGATAGAAGCGTATAACGTTCACTGGTGGCGATAAACCCCTGAATGTGCTCGCTTTGCAGCCTGCGATAATCGGAAAAATTCCATTGGTCGAGCACTATGCCGGGAATCATTTCAGGAGCTAGATAGCAAACCTGTGATGCCATGGCACATGCCAATGCATTGCCGGTAGAAAACCCGTTGTCCCTGCCGCAAAGTGGGAATAGTGCATTGGTTGAATCGTCTGCCATTGGCGGGCAATCTAGGGGATAATATCAACACGGTTTTTTGTTGGGGGCAAGAACCTATTCCATCCGTGCATGTAGTTTAAAGATGCCATTGCTTTTTCTTGGGGCTTGCTGTTTAACTGCATGTAATGGAATTCGTTGGTGAAGTCGGACCGATAAGCATCAAGCTTATGTTATATTTGCTCTGTGCCGGCCTGTTGTTGATTGTGATAGTCGGCTTGGCCATGTTTCGCCGTCGTAATCGCTTCAAGCGTCGAAGAGAGACACTACTCAATTCAGCGCTTGATGCCGAATGGCAAAGGATCCTTGAGAAGAACTTTCCGCTGTATGGTAAAATGCCTGATGATGTGCAATGCCGACTTGGGGGGTATGTGAACGCTTTTGTGGAGGAAAAGAGCTTTGAAGCATGTGGAGGGCTAGGTGCACTGACAGATGAAATGCTAGTCACTGTTGCGGGGCAAGCATGTATACTCCTCTTAAACGGTAAGTTTGGCGTTTTTGATTCAATGCAGTCGGTTTTGCTTTATCCAAATGCCTATGATGTTAATGATTCAGGGACTCGGAGTGGACTGGTTAGAAAAAAAACTCGGCGCCTTGGTGAATCATGGAGCACGGGATCTGTTGTTCTTTCCTGGGCTCATGTGTTGAGTGGACCGGTGACCTCCAATGATGGCAGAAACCTCGTTATTCATGAGTTTGCCCATCAACTGGACCAATGTGATGGGAATGCGGACGGAGCGCCGGCTCTTTTTTCAAGAGAGGAACGGATAAAGTGGGCTGGTGTTTTTCGTGACGCGTATCAATTGCACGGTAAATATATGAAAGCTGGGAAGAGACTCGTCATTGATGAATATGGTGCGACAAATCCGGCGGAATTTTTTGCGGTTGCCACCGAGACATTTTTCGAGAAACCCAAAAAGCTCTCAGAGCGATACCCTAAGGTTTACGAAAAGCTTCAATTGTTCTATGGGCTTGACCCGCTGCAGTGGGGGTGAGCGAGATGCTTAACGTCGAGATCAGATTGCCAAAAGGCTTTTCGAGCTCTGGATAGATCTCGGATTGGGATCATTGATGCTCGCGATTTTTCAAGTTAATAAGGGTTGGTGAATTATCTGGGTTCATTCATTTAAATGATTTGAAGTCCGTTTTTTTAAAAAACAGGAGCGTGTTTTCACAAAATTGAGCCCGTTGAGCCCCATAAATGAGAATTTTATAAAAAATGAGTTGATTAATCCTTAATATTTTAGTAATGTAGATAATCTTGAACTGAAGATAGCTGTTGTGGCCAAAAAATTAGAAGATTGGGTGAACGAGGAAGTTAATGAGGTCAGGGACCAGTCGGTCCGTTGGCTTTCTGAACGTTACTTTTTTCGTGATCCGATGCGTTCCATTTACTCGGATAGTGATTATTTTTTTGCCCCTGCAGACGGTGTGATCATTTACCAGAGGAAGGTAAGGCAGTCTGACCCGGTGATTGAAATCAAGGGCAAGAATTACACTTTGCGCGAGGCAATGCGCGAGCCGGAGTATGCCGCAGAGGAGAGCTTAGTAATAGGTATATTCATGACCTTCTATGATGTGCACGTAAACCGTGTACCATACCCAGGAGTGCTTAGCTATCGTGAACTGGAGTCGATCGACACCTTCAATCGACCTATGCTTGCAATGGAAAATGCGCTAGTTGATGACCTCACCATTGACCATGATTCTGCAGATTATCTTTGTGGTAATCAGCGCGTATTGAGCAAGGTAGAATCCTGGGAGCTAAAGCTGAATTATTACATTCTCCAGATTGCCGATTATGACGTCGATTGTATTACACCTTTTGATCTCAATCAGCACCGGCCGTATCAACAGAATGAAAGGTTTTCCCAAATTCGGTATGGATCGCAGGTTGATCTTATTGTGCCCCTAGGAGGGGACTTTGAATTCGATTTTGTCTGGGAGGAGGGGATGCATGTCGAGGCAGGCGTGGATCCACTATTAAAAATCAAGAAATGCCAATCACAATGAGTACAGATAGTCGAATCAAAGCCCGCAAGCATGCTCCGAAGGCAGTTGTTCAAAGTCCGAAGGCATTTAAGTCAACCTCATCAGAGACATGGAATTTCAGTCACCTTGAAGTGCCTGCTTTTCTCATGTGTCCGCCGTTTTCGTTTGATACCGGGCAACCCAACAATATCTGGATGATGGATCTCTCAGAGGAGGGGCGAACCATTGAGCGAAATAAAGCATTCCGTCAGTTTCAGGCACTTTATCAGTTCCTTTCTTCAAGGGCTTTTGTGCAACTACTGCCGGTTCCTCATGACTGCGGGCTCCAAGATCTTGTCTTCACGGCTAATCTCGGACTAGTTCTCGAGCACTTGCCAGCGCAGGATACCGTGGTGATAGCCAATTATAAATCGGAACCGCGGATTGGTGAAACGGAGGTGG
>CALCSP010000769.1 GCA_937893785.1 uncultured Verrucomicrobiales bacterium | reverse complement strand
ATACCGACTCACAGATTTCGAGGAATATAATACCAGCTCGGGCATTCGTTATGCCGGTGTATGGCGACAAAATAATGATCGCCATGACTGGCCGCTGCGCTCAACCGTTGACGAGCTTTCTCAGACAATCCTTGATACCAACAATATTGACGGTCTGGGGGTAGCTGTTGTCCATCAAGGCAAAATCCTCTATAAGCGCGGGTTTGGTTATCAGGATGATGATGGCACCTGGTATTCTGCAAAGACGATTAACAGGCTTGCATCTGTCAGTAAGGCAGTTGGCGGAGTATTGCTTTATAAGCTCGATGAGTTAGGCCTGATTGACCCCACAGCACAAACTTCAGACTATGTCGCCATGCTGCCTAGTCATCATGCACATACTCTGAATGACCTGGCCTCATGCCGGAGCCAGGTCGGCCATTATTTACCTTGGGGGAATGCCGACAGGTTATTAAAACCCGAGAGTCCAGCTTCGACTTCCAGCTATAATACCGCTGTTAATCTGCAATATAACACCGCATTATCTGCTTCCCCTTTATTCTGGGACCGCGCTTTGGTTGCCAATGCGGCAACAGATTCGGCACAAAATGGAGATACCACTTCCCCTTATTATCATTACAGCACTCACGGCTACACTTTACTGGGAGCCGCCATGGAGGGTGCTACGGGCAAATCGATAAGTGAACTTATCGATCAATATATGGGAACCGGAATCGGTCTTCCAACCTTACAGGTAGAAGATCGCGGAGATGGTAATTATTTTCGCACCAAAGTCTTCCATAACAACAGCGTTGTTTCAGCAGACAATACTAGCTGGAAAGTCCTTGGTGGCGGACTCGAAGCATCAGCCGAGGAAATGGCCCTGTTCTGTAACAAGTTAATGGCAGGAGAAATCCTCTCCCCTGCAAGCTTGCAGACCCTGTGGAGCCGGCCAGACACGTCATGGAACTATGCAATGGGATGGAATTCTTTGAGAAATAGAAATAGTCAAAATGTGCCTTCCGTAATGAAGAGCGGAGCCCAACTCGGTGCCGGCACTCATGTGCGTCTTTTCCCTGACCTTGAACTGGGGATTATCGTTTTCTGCAATACCAAGCAAAATTCTGGAAGCGCAAGTGCTCTCACGCTGAGCATTTCCAATGCCATCCTATCGACTCTCCCCCCTGTTCTGAGTGTGGTACCAAAAAGCGAAACGGTCGACTTTGGGGAAAGCACATTACTAAGCGTTAGTGGCGTGAGCAATGAGCCAATGAGCTATCAATGGCTTAAGGATGGAGTGAATATACCGGGCGCGACCGGCAGTACGCTTTCCCTGTCAGCAGAGAGCAGAGCCGATATCGGAAACTATTCGGTAACCGTTAGTAATAGTGCAGGATTCGTAGTCAGTGGCAACGCATCAATCTATGTCCTAACCCCTCAAATTGTGGAACCGGTCGGACCGATAGATGATGGAGGGTTTCGTCTACGCTTCGGTGATCAGGACGGACATCCCCTCACGGAATCTGACCAGGAACATTTCAGTGTCGAATGGTCCAGTGACTTGAAAAAATGGAGCACCATACCGTCTACTTCATACTCTGTAATTGGCGGCAAGATCGTTGTTGATGATCTCACGGCCTCAAGGGCCGACTATCGTTATTACCGGGTGAGACAATATTGAACCATGCCCCTACCTGGCCAGACATCGTCTATTGGGACTTTACCAATGATGATTTTAAACATGCAAAACGTTGGCGCGACACCTTCTCTAGTTCACGGTGAACTGAAGGATGCGTGCGGCACTTCCCCTGCTGGCCGGATTGGAATCCTTGGCCAGGCGTAAGTGGGCGGTATGATCCCCCGGTTCAAGGTCGGCGGCAAATATCACCGTGCGCGGGTAATGAAGGCCACGGCTATGTCGATGATAAAGGTCCCCCTTCTTCCACTGCCCGCCGTCAATACTCACCTCGATTATTCCCGCATCCGGTCCTGCCAGGACATAAGCTCCGAGGGCTTTCCCCTTAAACTGGACACGGGTTTCGCGCTCAGGCTGATCGGCACAAAGCAGTCTCATCCCGGCAAAGGTAGAGCGAAATCCTCCTGCAATTTCCTTCCATTCCGGCACCTGCCATTTCCACTCGGTATTGGCCGATTTTTCCGGGGAAAGAAACGCTCCGTTGTAATAACTACCCGGATCGATCACTGCACCGGGCAATGGGTGATCCTTTGGTGCCTGAAGTGTCGGTTTCGACCAAGCGGATTTCAGCAGGCTGTCTATCATCTCGGCAGCGATCGCGTTACCAACCGGGCCGGGATGTGTACCGCCAAACTTTTGCCAGGTAAGCGTGCCCGCCGTGATCCGGTCAGCAACCTCACGAGCCAGAAAAATCGTGGAGATTTCGTATTTCTTGAGCACCTCCTCATGGGCCGCCATGGGAATTGGCATCTTCCCTTCCTGCAAATCCTTGAGCATGCCTGGATTAACAAAGTAGGTCACGACAATATCCATCTTCGGCTGCTCCCTCCGCGCCTGCCTGATGATCCCCTCCATTCCACGCGTACATTCCCGAAAGGTGTGGCCTGCATCCTGGTCATCATTCACCGCAAACTCGATAAAAAAGAGATCCACCCTGCCCTTCTCCAGAATCTGGGAACGCAAGCGAAAAGCTCCAGTGGTTGAACATGTCGAAGAAATCCCGGCATTAATGAAATCAAATTCTGTCTCGGGAAAGAGCTTCTTTAAACCGGCGGCAACCATTGGCCGATACCCGTTCATTTGTGTGATTGAACCACCCATGAAGGCAACCCTACCGCTTTTCTTTCCCTTGAACTGCAGCAGGGAGTTTTCATAACTGCCGCGCAGGGTCACATTGCGGTTTTTTCCTTCAGCACATACGCCGGCAAGGGCAAGAAGAAGCACAATTAAAACGTTCATCATTTTCATCAGAGCATTCTACCCACAGGAACACGAAGATATCCACCTCCGACCCACAAAAAACACCGTCATGCATTGGTATTGATCGGGTAAACAAATGATGCTCCAGTAAAGGCATCCCAACTTCTCCCCCATTCCCTCCCCCGATGCGCACTGCCCTGCCTCTTCTCTTTATTAAAGCGATTGTAACGCTTTTTCTCATTACCTCCCCGAAAGCACTCGCCCAGGAAACCGTTCAGAAATCACCGGAGATTGAATCTGTTACCATTAGTGGCCAAGCTGTCGAACTCGCCATCTCTCTGAACCGGACCTTTGACTGGAAGAAGTTGAAATTCGTTTCCATACGGACCTTCCAGAATGATCCACCATGGTTTCCGCCAACTCAGCATCAACTCACTTTCGGACACAATGATCCAGGTATGTTTGAGTGGTTCCAGTGGGATTTTATCGAACTGGGGAAATTTGAATTCATCGGGGACTACTCACTCCGGGCAACGACCTTCGGTGGACGCGAGATCATTGGTATCTTTAACCCCGCAACCAACCTCCTGAGCTTCGACGGACTGGATTATGTACCCTCGATGCAGACTCCAGGTATCAGCGTGAAAGTATCCCGCGACATGATCAACTGGCAAAATATTGACCTCAGTGACCAGGCCCCACGCCAATTCAACTTGGGAGAACCTATTAAGGTGCGCTTCAGTCTCGAAGAATCCAGACAGGGATTCATTATGGCCGAGATCAAGGAAGGTTAGCCGGCAACAATGACCGCCTGACTGGATCACTCAGCTCAACAGCTGCCTGACGACCTTGGTCTTCTCAACTCCCGTTGGTGACTGGTTGAGTCCCTGAAACTTGAAGGTGAATCGCTTGTCATCAATACCCAGACAATGCAGCACGGTCGCGCTGATATCCCGGATATGCACCGGGTCCTTGACGACATTATAACAGAAGTCATCCGTTTCCCCGACCATGCGTCCACCCTGAACACCACCTCCGGCCATCCACATGGTGAAGCAACGGCCATGATGATCCCGGCCGTTGTTAATTTTCCCCTGACTGTAAATACTGCGGCCAAATTCCCCTCCCCAGATCACCAGTGTGTCATCCAACATGCCACGCTGCTTGAGATCCTGCACTAAGGCTGCCGAAGCCTGGTCCGTATCCCGACACTGTGCCTTCAAGTGTGGAACCAGTGACCCGTGCTGGTCCCATCCACGATGAAACAACTGGATAAAGCGGACATCACGCTCAGCCATGCGACGAGCCAGCAAGCAATTGTAGGCATAACTGCCGGGGATTCTCGCCTCTTCGCCGTAAAGGGCAAAAGTGCTCTCCGGCTCATCGGATAAATCGGTTATCTCCGGTGCTGATGCCTGCATACGGTAGGCCATGTCATACTGAAAGTTGCGCGTCTCAATCTCGGGATCCCCGGTAGCATCAAGGCGAATTTTATTCAACGCGGCAATGTCATCGAGCATCTTGCGACGACTCTCACGGTCGATACCTTCCGGATCATTGAGGTAGAGAATCGGCGCTCCCCCTCCCCGCAGTTGCACTCCCTGGCAATTGGACGGCAAAAACCCGCTTCCCCAAAGTCGAGAGAATATCGGCTGCCCCGGATTCTTTCCGGTGCCTTGGGAGATCATCACCACGTAACCCGGCATGTCCTTGTTGTTGCTACCAAGAGCGTATTGGCACCATGAACCGATACTGGGGCGACCTGGAACCTGAGAGGAAGTATTGATGAAAGTAATCCCGGGATCATGGTTGATCGCCTCGGTGTGCACGGACTTGACCAGACTAATCTCATCGGCAATACCACAGGTGTATGGCAGAAGGTCGCTAATGGTCACTCCACTTTGTCCACGCGGGGCCACCGGCATGATCGGACCATTGACGGTGAATTTGCTCTGCCCTGCAGTCATTCCGGTCACCCGCTGTCCGCCACGCACACTTTTGGGTAACTCCGTGCCGTGGAGTTTTTTTAAAGCCGGCTTGTAGTCGAAGAGATCCACATGCGATGGCCCTCCCGACTGAAACAGATAGATCACCCGCTTGGCAGTGGCGTCATGATGCGGCAGGTCTGCTGCCTGACCCGCACGTGCCTGAATGTTGGGCATCCCAAGAAACGCAAGGGTTCCAAGCCCTGACCCCATGAACGCACGCCTCGTTGAAGAATGATTTTTCATCTTGAGCAATTATTGCCGGGTAATGGTCTCGTTTAGGTTAAGGATGGTGGAGGCCACCATGGCATAGGCAGCAAGATCGATCGTACCGGGTGCTTGCTGACCAACAGAAAGAAAGCCTAAAGCTGCCGCCGGATCCTTGGTAAAGCGCTTCTTCTCACGAACAAAGGCCTTATGAAGGATATTAAGCTCAGCATTACTGATCGTGCGCGCTGTTGCCAGTCGGAAGGCATAGCTGATTCTCTCTCTGGAGGTAGTTCCTCCCTCCTTGAGCATACGCACGGCAAGTGCTCTGGAGGCCTCGATATATTGCGGATCATTGAGCAGCACCAGCGCCTGCAGGGGAGTATTGGTATTCAAGCGACGCACCGTGCAGGTCTCACGGGTGGGCGCATCAAAAATCGCCATCCCCGGTGGAGGTGCCGTGCGCTTCCAGAAGGTATACATGCTGCGCCGGTGAGCACGCTGGCCAATATCACCGAAGTAGGCCTGCGCCGTGAAGGCACCGTAGCCAAAGTGGCTGACCTGGCGCCATAACCCGTCCGGTTGTGAGGGGTAGACACTTGGTCCGCCGATCTTGTTGTCGAGAATCCCGCTGATAGCAAGCGCATTGTCGCGAATCAATTCAGCCTGCAGGCGATAGCGAGGGGCGCGGGAAAGCAGACGGTTATAGGGATCCAACTCAAGATTGCCACCGGAAATTTCTGAGCGCTGCCGGTAGGTTTTGGACATCACGATTTCCTTGAGCAGGCCTTTCAGGTTCCAGCCGTCCCGGCGAAATGCGACCGCCATGGCATCCAGCAGCTGCGGGTGAGATGGCCACTCCCCTTGAGAGCCGAAATCCTCCGAGGTGCGTACGATCCCCGTACCAAAAATCATCTGCCAATAGCGGTTGACCACAACACGAGCCGTCAGCGGGTGCTCATCATCAATCAACCATTTGGCAAGCGAAAGCCGGTTTCCCGGAGCATCGCCGGGAAGTGACGCAAACAACCCCGGAACACCGGGAGTAACCTCCTTGCCAGGGTTGTTGTATTCCCCCCGCATGAGGATACGCGTCTTGCGCTTGCCGGGGTTATCCATGACCATGACACTGGTTTGCCCCTGTTCCTTGATTTGCTTCTCGACGATCCCTTGCTCAATACTCAGTGCCTTGTCCATACGCCGTGTCAGCAGAGACGACTGCTTCTTGAATGCCTCGTTGAGTTGCCGCTTCTCTTCGCCGGAGCGGTCAGCTTTCGCTTTACGCAGGATGCCGGCCAGTGTGGTGCCGTCGGCTGCCGGTGCCGCTCCCGGCATGGGCAACTT
>CALCSP010000768.1 GCA_937893785.1 uncultured Verrucomicrobiales bacterium | reverse complement strand
TGGAAACCTGTGTTTTAGAGTCGGGACGAAGCCAAGTATGAACACGGTCCTTGCGTAAACGGGTCAACTCCTCGCCCAAACGGTGTGAATAGGCAATGGGTGCAGGCATGAGCTCGGGAGTATCATTACAGGCATAACCAAACATAATTCCTTGATCACCCGCTCCCTGCTCAGAAGTCTCCTTATCCGCTGCTGCAGCGTCATCAACACCTTGCTTGATGTCGGGAGACTGCTGACCGAGAAGGTTCAAGAAAAAGAAACTCTGCGCATCAAACTTGCATTGATAACTGTAATCGCTGCCCTCTGCATAGGAGGAGTCATAATTCATGTCCACCAGCACTTCCTTGACTAACTGCCGATGATCAAGGCTTGCCTGCGTGGTAATTTCACCCCCAAGGATGACGGCATTATCCTTGACCATGGTTTCGCAAGCAACTCGCGAAGCTGGATCCTGCTTGAGGCAGGCATCAAGGACCGCATCTGAAATAGTATCGCAGACCTTGTCCGGGTGACCTTCTGTGACGGATTCTGAAGAAAAAATGAAGCTATTTGCCATATATCTAAATATCGTGATATGTTGATATGTTTACCTAAATTATGATGTCGTCAATGCTGAAATGGCTAAAACTGCTCGCAGATCCGACCCGTGTGAGAATTGTCAGACTCTTAAACAGGGAAAAGCTCTCCGTTGCCGAGTTACAGGAGATTCTTGAAATGGGTCAATCACGGATTTCTTCACAGCTCGCGCAGCTAAAAAGTGGCGGCCTAGTCGAAGATGAGCGTTCCGGTAAACACATTTTCTACCAGCTATTGCAGCCATCGGGTGATAATGCTGGCGGACTCGAAAAAATTCTCGCCGTTGTGGAAAGTGCAGCCAAGGAAATACCTGAGTGCGAGCAGGATAGACAGGCACTCGAGCTTGCACTGGATAAGCGATCAGACAGAGCCCGCCTCTATTTTGACGAGCTGGCCGGTAAGTTTGGCCGCAACTACGTTCCCGGGCGCAGCTGGAAAGGACTGGCTGAAACCCTTTTGAAGCTGATGGCACCCGGTGTAGTCGCCGATCTCGGTGCTGGAGAAGGAACCCTTGCTCAACTCCTTGCACAGCGAGCCCAAAAGGTGATCGCAATCGACAGTTCGGAGAAAATGGTGGAATTCGGTGGAACCATTGCTCGTAAAAATGGTTGTTCTAACCTAGAATATCGGCTCGGTGATATCCAATCCCCCCCCATTGAGGATAACTCGATCGACCTATGCCTCTTCAGTCAGGCACTGCATCATGCAAGCAAGCCTCAAAAAGCCTTGATAGAAGCATTCCGGATCACTAAGCCCGGCGGCCGTGTTGTCGTGATGGATCTCCTCAAACATGATTTTGAAGAAGCCCGGGAATTGTATGCCGACTTGTGGCTGGGATTTGCGGAAGTTGAGATACGCCGGTTTCTGGATTTTGCCGGATTTGAAGAAATTGAATCGGCAATTGTCGACAAAGAACAGGAACATCCCTATTTTCAAACTCTCATGGCCATCGCCCGTAAGCCTGTATAGCTTAAGTTATGTTTACCGGTATTGTTGAGAGCATTGGCACCATCGCCAAAATTACGCACGAAAATGAGTGCGCGAGAATGGACATTACTATACCCGGTTTTGCTGCAGAGTTGCAAATCGGTGAGAGCGTAGCCGTCAACGGATGCTGCCTAAGTGTCGTATCCCGTACGGACACGAGTGCCTCCTTTGATATTCTGGCTCAGACATTACGAATCACCAACCTTGGAAGTCTTCAGCCAGGGGATCAAGTCAATCTGGAACGAGCACTCCATATGACGGCAAGGATTAGCGGACATTTCGTGCAAGGGCATATTGATACCGTTGCTGAAATTATCTCTATTGAACCGGTAGGCAATGATCACCGGCTCGAAGTCGCTATGCCCAAGGGTTTTTCACGCTACCTTGCCCCAAAAGGCTCCATAGCAGTGGACGGCATCAGCCTGACTGCAGCAGAAATCCAAGATGACAATCATACTTTCACCTGCTGGATTACACCCCATACCCAATCAGTAACCAATCTGAAAAACCGGCAGGCCGGGCATTCGGTAAATCTGGAGTTCGACATGCTCGCCAAGCATCTCGAGCGCTTGGTTCGACCTTGAGCCTCTCAATAGCTCATGAAATCAATGAGCAAGCCGAAACATTTTCATACAAAAAAACAGCATTTTTCCCAGGGCAAACCCAGAAAAAATGCTGCCTTGCAGGTTGGTTAAAACGGCTCCGTCCCGGGTCAGGCTTTGCCTTACAATAAAAAAATCAGTCTGCCAGAACCGGCTCCCATTGCTCGCTTCCAGTCTCACCCGGACTGAGCCCTGCCAAGTCATCACTGGGTGGCAGAGCAATTACAATCTTCTCGGCATCAATGTCGCTTTGTTCACTCATCACAATTATTATTTTCTCAAGAAAACGAAAACCCTACTGGCAAGCCTCGCATTCCTCGCCATTCATCATTGCCTCCAGACTGCAAGCCTTTATCTCCTCGGCAGTCGGCGTCTTGCCTTGATCTTTGGCAGAATCAATACGCACTTTCTTTTTGGCATTGACTGTCGACTTTTCAATATTGGAAGCCGCCAGACTACGTAGGTAATAGGTCGTCTTCAAGCCCGCATGCCATGCGTCCCGATACATATGTGAGAGCTTCTTCAGGTCAGGCTTAGCAATGAATAGGTTTACGGACTGGGATTGATCTATCCATTTTTGGCGGCGCGCCGCAGCCTCTATGAACCAACGATGTTCAATAGAAAACGCTGTTGCATATTTTTTCTTTATATCCACGGGAATCTCATCAATATCGCCGATCTCACCATCATGGTATTTAAGCTGGTCGACCATGTCCTGACCCCAGAGACCAAGTTTCTTGAGATCGCGAACCAGATAGGAATTGAGGACAATAAAGTCTCCGGAAAGATTACTCTTCACAAAGAGGTTCTTGTAGGTGGGTTCAATACAGGGCGAGCTGCCCATGATATTGGAGATTGTCGCGGTTGGAGCAATCGCCAGAACGTTGGAATTCCGCATGCCCTGTTTCTGAATTTTTGTCCGCAACCCATCCCAGTTTAACTTTCCTCCCCGAGGCACCTTGATCTCCTGACCACGCTCAGCTTCCAGTAAGTCAATCGTATCGGGAGGCAACAATCCACGATGCCATTTGGATCCCTTATAGGTAGAATAAGAACCGTGTTCTGCTGCAAGATCACTGGATGCCTCGTAGGCGTAATAAGCAATCGCCTCCATAAACTCATCGTTAAAATCAACGGCTTCCTGCGAGGCAAATGATGTATTTCGCTGGAAAAGCGCGTTCTGCAGCCCCATTACCCCAAGACCGATAGGACGATGTCGCTGGTTGGCACGGCGTGCTGCATCTGTTGGATAGAAATTGATATCGATCACATTATCCAATGCTCGAACGGCAATCCTGACCGTCTCCCGCAGCTTTTCATGGTCAATCTCTCCCTTGGCATCAAGGTGGTTGTCAATCACGACGGAACCAAGATTACAGACAGCTGTCTCATCCTCACCGGTATTCAGGGTAATTTCAGTGCACAGGTTCGAGCTGTGAATGACGCCACAATGATCCTGAGGACTTCGCACATTACAGGGATCCTTAAAGGTGATCCATGGGTGGCCTGTTTCAAAAAGCATCTTCAGCATGCTCTTCCACAACTCAATAGCGGGCATCGACTTGCCGTAAATTTCACCGGCAGCCGCCTTTGCCTCATACTCAATATAGCGCTGTTCAAAGGCACTCCCGTAAAGGTCATGAAGATCAGGCGTCTCATTAGAACGAAACAGCGTCCAGTCTTCCCTAGCCTCCATTCGCTTCATGAAAAGATCCGGGATCCAATTCGCCGTGTTCATGTCGTGTGCACGCCGGCGGTCATCACCTGTGTTCTTGCGCAGCTCAAGGAAATCCGCGATATCAACATGCCAGCTTTCCAGATAAGCACAGCCGGAACCTCGCCGCTTACCACCCTGATTGACGGCGACAAGCTGATCATTGTGCAACTTCAAAAATGGGATCACGCCTTGGCTTTCACCGTTGGTGCCGTGGATATGGCTACCGGTGCCGCGCACAGCTGTCCATGACCCTCCCAAGCCTCCGGCCCACTTCGAAAGGTAGGCATTTTCTGCAATACCTCGCTGCATAATCGACTCAATGGAGTCATCAACCTTATAGAGGTAGCAAGAACTGAGCTGCGAATGATGAGTTCCGGAATTGAAAAGTGTCGGTGTCGAAGAACAAAACCGGCGAGCCTTGTACAACCTGTAAAGGGCAATAATCTTCTCAGTAGGATTCTCGGTTTCGTCACGAAAGAGCCCCATCGCAACACGCATCCAAAAAAGCTGTGGCGTCTCAATCCGTCGGTGAATATTGCCGGTCTTGTCCACAGTCAGGTAACGATCATAGAGAGTCTGTATCCCCAGATAGTCAAAATCCAGATCAGCAGCAGGATCAATCGCATCAGCAAGCTTGTCGAGTTGGTGCTCACGCAGACGCTTGTCAAAACGATCAATCTCAATACCGCGCTGCAGGCCAGCCTTGAATCCCCGGCGATGAGCTGCCGGAAGATCTCCGATTCCGTCCGTGACAATGTCCCAATCGAGGACCTCCTCATAGATATAGGTAAGTAGGATTCGGGCAGCAAACTGCGCAAAATCAGCATCTTTCTCGATCAGGCTTTTGGCATTAAGGATAATTGTCTTGTCCAAATCCGACTTGGACATCTCCGGGAAAACCGACCGACGCAACTCACGCTCAATCTCTTCACCATTAAGGCACAAGTCCAGATTAAGTGAGGCGAACTCTATGCGCTTGCGCAGGTCTGCACCATCCCAGAGAAAAGTCGACCCATCAAGATTACGCACTAATATAAGAGCATCCTGGTTCGGATCCTCCTCCACCTGACTCTCAACTTCCAAAGATTCCTGCTGCTCAGCTTCGCGTAGCACAGCACGGTGTGCCCGATAAAGAATGTATGCCTCAGCAACCTTAAAATGTCCCTGCCGCATTAATTCCTCCTGCACACGATCCTGAAGATCCTCAATATGAATAAACTCTGAACCATCCTCAGCAAGACGGTCATTGATTGCCTGCGTTACGTCCTCAGCTGGACTGGAATCCAAGTGCAGGGATAGAAAAGCCTTACGCACAGCGATCTCAACCTTATTAGGGTTCCACCGAACCGCCTGACCATTACGTCGGATCACATTTGTAGCCCGCAACTGAACCCCATCCTCGCCTTTACCTCCCGCAGCATTACGCTGGGAACGTATAATCAGCGAGCGGGCAACATCATGAGCATTGTTCTTAATGAGAGCACGCTCGATAATCCGTGACATCTCGGTTGAATCAAAGGTCATCTCGGAGGCCCGAGACTGCTCACTTTGCTCGACAATTTCCTCGGTCACAGAACGCGCAATGCCTGCCACAAGACGCTGGTTCTCGTCATTGAAAATATCTTTCTCCTTCCGCGAAAGCAGAAGATCCGTAAGAGCCCCTCCCACGGTATCGGCTACCTCTGCTATATCATAATCACGAGTCTGCCCTCCTATCTCAATCTTGATCTGAAGTTGCCCCGGAATAGCTGGCGTTTGCGCACGCGCGTATTCCGACCAATCAAAACGCGGAGGATTATGTTCTGTTGGCTGTTCAGCGAAATGTTTCAGCTGAAGATCCTCTTTAAGTATATTTCTTACTATCATCTAGAATTGTTCCGTCAAAGTTACTAATGGTCGGGTTCTATCCTTGCGCCTCGTTTTGAGCACATCCTGTGCCAAGCTCTATTCAAGTTAGATCATCCCGCACTAGCATGATTGCTTAAAGCTCGTCGTCACTGACCACCTCCAGAGCCGAAGTTTTCTGGTATTCTGTAACCCGTCCCTCGAAGAAATTCTGCTCCTTACTGATATCCATCATTTCCGCCAGCCAAGGAAATGGATTTTCTACTCCAGGATTTAGCGGAGACAAGCCAACACCTTCAAGACGGCGATCAGCAATGTAGTCAATGTAACGAATGAAGTCCTCGCAACTCAACCCAAGCGAGTTTACCGGCAAACAGTCCTCGATAAACTCTTTCTCGAGCGCGACTGCCTCACGCATCGTCTCCCGCAATTCCTCCCGGAAATCTTCTGTCCATATTTCCTGATTCTCCTCAATGAGGTCCATGAACAAGTTTCGCAACAACTCAATATGGTTTGACTCATCCCGCAGGGTATAGCGAAACATCTGACCGATACCGGTGAACTTATTCTGTCGATACAGACTCAAAATCATGCCAAAAAGCCCGTAGAACTGGGTACCCTCCATGCACTGACCAAAAACAAAAATATCCTTGGCTAACAATTTCTTGTTTTCTGCAATAGTCAGGTCCACATCACGACGCAGGGCATGTGAAACGCGGGTCACAAACTCATTCTTGCGTTTGATTGTCGGAATTTGCTCAAACATCGCCTCACACTCATGCGGGTTGATGCCCAATGAACTAATCATGTAGAGCAAGGAATCCGCATGGATATTCTCCTCATGAGCATGACGGCCTAATACCAACTTTAACTCGGGAGCCGTAACCAATTCACGGATCACGTGCAGGATATTGTCTCCGACAATGCCCTCTGCAGCAGAAAAATACCCAATCCCCATGCGGATAATCCATCGTTCCGCATCCGTAAGCTGGTTGTCCGACTGCCACTGCTCAATGTCCTTACCCATGGCAATGTCTTCCGGTTCCCAGTGATTTGCCTTCATGGTCCGGTAAAGCTCGTATGCCCACTGGTATTTGAGGGGCAGAAGGTTGAATGCTTCCGTCTGGCGACCGTTAATCACCGACTTTGCCGCAAAGGCCTCCTCCGCCTTATCCTTATCCAAAACAAATTGCTTACTTCCTATCTCAAACGTCTTGTCCATCAGCTTTTCTTGTGCGCCTGCAGCGATCTATCAATTATCAATTTCTCGTTAAATTAAGGATATATTAAGGATATCTTAGGAAGCTTTTCAGCCGTGGCTCCGCCACAAATGAAGCTGCAAGGCCCTGTAAAAATCCCCCTTTTAAACGCTCCACCTTAAGAAATGGTTTCGTTATCAAAAACCACTATATCTTGATAGAGCGAGGCATAATATGCACAATATATTGTGCTTTGGTCAAAGCAAAAATTCTTACATGTCTGTCGTTTTGAAGCTCGATTATGGACATCAACGAGTTACAAGACGAGTTTTTTTTTGTGTCTATAAAATGTTAAATACTGTTAATAATCTTAATAAATTTTTAGCTCAAATTTGACACTCATCTCCGCGATAAATTCTCTGATTTGAGGACATTTCGCCCGTTGCACTCCTTGATCCTGTCAGAGCGCAGTGGATGGTCCTGAGGGCAACGCCAGATCAGTAAATCTCAACACTGCAGGGAAGTGCATCATCAGCTTCCTCCCAAAAAATGAGATCATTGCTTGCTTCAAGCTGTTAGCCTGCCCCCTAGCCGAGACATAAAGTCGTGGCTGACCTCCTTGCCTTCCGCACAGAAGCAATGGCAAAAATCACG
>CALCSP010000767.1 GCA_937893785.1 uncultured Verrucomicrobiales bacterium | reverse complement strand
GATGAGTCCCCGTAAGCGCTAAATTGCTGGGCATTGGCCCCAAAATGCATTACATTTGTGCACCTTCAACGGGTTTTACCATTCACCTAGATATGCAAAGAAGAAGATTTTTAAAGGGTGCCGGTGTTGCCATCGCATTGCCCATGATGGATTCCCTAATGCCAGCGGCAAGAGGAGCTGCCATCAAAAAACCGGTCCGGCGCTTTGTCTGCCTGTCCAACAACTATGGCGTCTACCAAAAGGCTTTCTTTCCCGACACCAAACAGGTGGGAAAGAACTACGACATGCCGGAAACTCTCAAGCCGCTGGAAAAACACCGAAAGGATTTCACCACCTTCTCCAACTTGGATCACGGCTTTACCGGAGGCCATCAGGGAGTCCCGGTCTTTCTAAGCGGTGTACGCCCGATCCTCGCGCACAACTATGAGGAAGGCAATATCAGCCTCGACCAGAAACTTGCTGAATACCACGGAGCAGCGACCAGGTTCCCTTCGATGACCCTCGGGGTTAGGGAGCGCAACTTGCTTAGCTTTACCCGTACTGGGGTTCAAGTGCCCAATATCAGCATGCAGCAAGCATACCGTGCCATGTTCTTTGAGGACACTGCAGAAAAAAAGATTTCCCAGGCAGAACGCTTCAAGCGCCAGAACAGCATCCTTGACGTCGTCCTTGGTCAAGCCAAGTCCCTGAACAAGGAATTGGGAAAACAAGATCAGCACAAGCTCGAAGAATACCTCGATTCCGTGCGCAGCCTGGAGAAGAAAATTGGCCAACAGGAACCTTGGCTTGAACGGCCCAAGCCCAAGACCAATATCGCGGAACCTAAGCCCGGAAACAGAACCGAAGAGCAACTCAAGGCAATGATAGAAATTATTGCCCTCGCACTCCAGACTGATTCAACCCGAGCCATTACCTGTACTAGCGGCTTTGCCAACGGTGACTTTGGTCTCAACGGTGGATACCATGGATTTTCCCACCATGGTGAGCGCGACGAACCGGTGGCAGCACTCAAGAAAATTGAGAGATTTCAGATCTCCATGATGTCCTATCTGATCGATCTGCTCAAGGCACAGGAGGATACCATTAACGGAGGCACCCTTTTTGATCATACCTCCATCCTCTATGGATGCGGCATGGCAGAGGGAACGCACCAGACAAAAAATCTACCTCTTGTCCTAGCAGGTGGCGGATTCAAGCACGGCGAACATAAAGTCTACCCAATGCCGGATCCTCAACGCGTTCCTGCTGCCAACCTCCTGCTTTCCATTCTGCAGCAAAGTGGTCTAGAAATCGACCGGTTCGGCTCAAGCACCGGTTCACTTACCGGGCTAGAGTGGTCATAAGACCAGAAAGCGAAAAGTATACGGCTGAGTTTGGAGTAAAAGCGGCAATAATGCCTACCCGAAGACTTCCATTCACCAGTATTCTGACCGCTTTCGCCTTGGTCTGCGGCCTGCAGGCCGGAGCTGATGAGTCTCTAAAAAAACTCACGCCCTTTCTCAGCCAGCACTGCTTTGAATGTCACGGAGCAGAAAAGCAAAAGGGTGATATCCGCCTTGATACCCTTGGCCGAGATCTGACTAATCACGCCAATCTAGAAATCTGGCAGGGTGTCCTTGACCAGCTCAACCTTGGTGAGATGCCCCCGAAGAAACAACCCCAGCCTGCACGAGAAGAGGTCAAGCCGGTAGTTGACACGCTTTCCCGAACACTGACTTTGGCCTATGAAAAGGCGCGCAGTACTGGTGGGCAAACCGTCCTGCGCCGCCTTAACCGGCACGAGTTACGCAACACCTTTCGCGACCTGCTTTACCTTCAGGGATCGGAATACCGACCCGGTGCGACCGGATCCAGGCTGATTGACAATAACGGCAACGGCAGTATTGAGAGAACAGGAACTGACCCTTTGCGCTTTTTCCCCGAAGACGAGCAAGAAGAGGGATTTTTTAATATCGGAGACAAGCTCGTCATGTCCGATTTCCTGCTGAAACTGGTTTTAGGGGCTGTTGAAGAGGTTCTAGGCCAAGCGACCAAACTCGAAGCCAAGCCCAAAATCGAAACCCGTCGCTTTGCTGGCCACCTCATCAAGGATAACGGGGGCCACCTGATCGAATCTACCTCACGCAAGATCAATCCCAACTATGACATTATGGCTACGGGCTATGAGCGCTTCGGCCGGCTAGCCCCCACCGAACTTCGTGGAGGAGTTGGCAAGGCAGCCCGTTACCGTATCACCATTGAGGCTTCCAGCCACAATTCCAAACATCCCTGGGGTGACATCTTCAAACTCGACGAAACCGATCCTTTCCAGCTTTGCTTGAACATTGCCGACACCAAGAATGGGGGAATTGCGGGGCCCACCTCTACTCCACTTAGACTATGGTCCATTCCTGAAGATGGCAAAAAGCACACCTTTGCCCATGAGGTCTGGATCGACAAGACATGGCCTCCCTGGCTCGGCTGGGAAAACG
>CALCSP010000766.1 GCA_937893785.1 uncultured Verrucomicrobiales bacterium | reverse complement strand
GAAGATCGAATTCTTTTTCCTGTGCTAGACCGGGAGTGCTGCGCCCACGGTCGAAATAGCTTTGCATTAATTTCTCCAGTCGGTCGACTACTTCGGCATTCGTTTCTGCAACATCTTTGGTTTCGGAGAGGTCTGTCTTCAGGTTGTAGAGTTCACGTGTTCCATTGCGGAACATGATATATTTCCAAGGTCCCTGCCTGATGGCCAGACCTTCTGAGGCCTGATTGATAATGGCGCCCCGGGGTTGAACAACGTCTTCACCTAGTAAGCTAGGCAGGAGGCTGACACTGTCCTCAGCCGCATTGGCAGGCAGCTTGACCTGTAGGAGATCTGCGCAGGTTGCAAAGAAATCATTCAGGCAAATGATACTGTGATTGACGCTGCCTGGCTTGATTTTTCCAGGCCAGCGCGCGACAAAGGGTTCTCGGTGTCCGCCTTCGTAAATACTGCTCTTGGCCTCACGCAAGGGTGGGTAGGACCGCCTGGCTGCGCCATTATCCCCGGTGGCAATCAGGAGTGTGTTTCTTGCTTGCCCATTTTTTTCCAGGGCATCCATGATCGCCCCCAGCATATGGTCGCCCTGGTAGACCCAGTCACCGTATTTTCCTTCTTTGCCCTTCATGTCACTTTTTCCAACGAATTTCTCCGCTGGTACAATCGGGCTGTGTGGTGGGCACATGGGAAAATAAAGAAAGAAGGGCTGATCCTTCCCGGCACGCTCGTCGAGATACTTAATAGCCTTGTTGATCATGAGAGGCTGGTTTTCGATGCCTTTTACTCTTGCCACCACGCTGTCCTGCTCAATGATCGTTCCGATATTCCGGGCATGGGTAAAGCCGTAAAAATAATCAAAGCCAAGGGCGTTGGGGCCATCCCTCATACGGGCCCCGATGGGAAGTTCCTCATCTTCCTCCTTTTTTCCATCCACCCAGGTCATGCCCAAATGCCACTTGCCGATGCATGCGGTGTGGTAGCCTTGGGATTTTAGGAAAGAGGCCACCGTGAGGCGAGTCTTTGGAATAATGGGGGCAGAGTAGGTTTTCAATACACCATACTGGCCAATCCGGCAGGGGTAACGACCGGTCAATACACCGTAGCGGGTGGGTGTGCAGCTAGCAGCCGCTGAGTGGGCGTCAGTAAAGCGCATTCCCTGCTTTGCCAGACGATCGATATTGGGAGTCTTAAATGGGGAGTCTGCGCGATAGCTCGGTGGTTGCCCATAACCGATGTCATCAAAGAGCACGAAGATGATGTTTGGCGTTGATCGTTCTTCGGATAAAGCGAGTAGGGGATATAAAAGTGTGATGAGTAATAGAGAATATTTTTTCATGGATACAACGCGAAGGACTATTGCTTTCTTAATTTACTGACGGTTTTGCGGAGTGCCTCCAGCTTATCGGTAAATTCGGGATCATATTCCTTTAATTGACGAGAAAGCCACGGGTCGGTTTTGAATTCATCCAGGAGATATTCCATCCGACTGATCTTGCTCTCGATCTGGGCCTTGGCATTACCCTTGTTCAGGTCCTGCTCCAGAGCAGGCAGGTCAATCTGCATTTGAGCTATTTTGCGCTCTATCGCCTGACGTTTGGCTGTTTCGCGTAAGGCCTTAATCTTTTCCTCACTTGCCTGTTTGGCTTCTGTTGAATAGTTCATGCCCTCGGGAATGGGCCAATTATCCGTTCTGAAGGTCGGCACCGGGATACGTTCACGACCGACAAGGTTGCCGGTAGGCCAGTTTGCCCAGCCATAGCGTGCAGCCACCGGATCCTTCACCAAATCACTGCTGAGTTCAATGCACCACTTGTTATCGAGTTTTGTTTCTCGTGCTTTGGCCGGATGCCAGTGGCGGTCTGAACCTGCAATGACGAAGCCCAGAATGGGGGCCTTGCCCTCGCGCGGCATTGGTAATACCTGCCAGGAGGCGTTGTTTTCAATATGCTTCCATCGATCGTGCACTACCGGATCCTGATCAAAAAAGACAAAAATCTTATCGTCTTTCTTTATCATTTCGGTGAACTGATTTCCGCGATGAACCACCTTTTGCTTATATACCTTGGCGAGTGCCCATAGTGATGCGTATTCGGCAACCGGTAATTTTTCAGCGGGGTGTATGTAAGAATTGCCGGTTGGGTATGTGGCGATCATGTCAGCATGCGGATCGTCTTTGAGCGCTCGGCGCTGAATATCGCGAATAATGGCGTAACCCTCGGCCACAGCAGCCATTTCGGGTTCGATCCCGAAGGTGCCCCATCCGGGTTGGCTGATGCATCCAAAGGGAAGGGTTGCATCACCGAATGCTTTACGGAAAGAAACCGGCACCTTGGGAAACGTGGACTCGTAGCGCGTCCAGCGCATAAAATTGTTGTTTTCTCCCTGATAGTAGAGCACACCCCGCAGGCCAAGATGACGAATTGGCATCACGGTGGCATTAAACAAGCCGGCGGGTGGACTCCATCCGGCACGGGCGTCACCAGGTTGTTTGGGTAAGCGTAGACGTGGCTCCTTTTTTCCATCTGCCTTGGCCTTGGCTACTTTGGCCACGTGTTCTTTGCGTGCAATATCACAGTTGTCTTCCCATGCTTTCATCAATTTGGCGACTTGGTTGGGGTCATCCCAGATAGCAGTTTGAGCATCGTGCTCGGAGAGCACCGTTTTCATGAGATTACCTTCGATGTTGTCCAGTTCTTCGCGCAGGCACCATGTTTGGCCCAAGGTTCCGCCGCGGGCGACATTGATGATTCCTACGGGAACTTTAAGGTATCGATGCAGAAATGTACCGTAAAGGTAAGGTATTGCAGAGAAGCGCAGTGCGTTTTGCGGAGAGCATTCCTGCCATTGAATTTTTTTACGCACCTCGTCTAATGGCTTATACCAGGAATCCTCCCAGGCGATGTAGCGCAGGCCCGGAAAATCCGCGGAGGCTGCTTCGCGATCCTTCCGATTAAAATTGCTCCACCCCATGTTACTTTGGCCGGCGCAGAGCCAGATCTCACCGATAAGCACATTTCGGGCCACTGTTATTTTTTGGTCGGACTCAGCAATGAGCCAGGTGGGCTGGAAGCTGGCCTTTGCAGGAGGAAACTGCACACTCCAGCGGCCGTCTTTGTCGGCCTTTGTCTTTATTTTTTGGGTTTTCAGTCTGGGTGGATTTTTCTCCACATAACGCATCGTTATTGAGTAAGCATCATTGTCCCTTTCAGTGACGGCAGATTCACCAAGCTTTTCCAAGGCTGCGGCTCCTAGGGTTGCGTCCTGAGTGATGGTTACATTCACTTCCATTTCAGCGCTGGCCCACCCCCACAGGGTAATCGGCTTTTGCTGCTGCAAGACCATGTTGTCACTGATAATCTTGGCAAAGCGGATCTTCTCCGCATCCTGAGCAGTACCCGAGGAGACTAGGGAAAATGCCATTAATAGAGAGAGAATAGATTCCATTATTTTCCGGTTAAGGGAGATATTTTTGATAGTTTTCATGGGTAATCTTGTTTTAAATGGGTAAGACGTTTCTCATCGTTTCGGGGTAACCTTATCCCGATACGCATTCAATCTTTTAACCGAATCGTGCAGTCCGGGACGTTCTGTGAGATCTTTGCCAAAGAACCCCTGCTTAACGCCAGGCTTGCCGAATCCCTTCGGAGTATCCACTGGGTTGCACCAGAAGACGCCGACAATATAATCAGTGTCGAGTGTGGCCTTAACGTATTCAGAATATGACTTGCCTGCGGCAAACGAATCGGCGGCTGGTTTCCAGCTGCGTATGTCTTTGTCGCCGTCTCTGAATCGAATGGCAAAGTCGCAGAGAAGAATAGGTTTGCCGGTTTGCTCGTAAATGGTGTCGAGCTGATCCTTGGGGAATTTGCCTCGGAATGGCGGTTGTATAGCGATCCCGTCGACGTAGGGGAGCATTTCCTCCAGAACCTCGGGAACGAGCGTGGTGAATTGATTGAACGCGCTTAAACCGAAACGCTCTCCGAAAACCAGTCGACCGGGGGCGTGTTTACGCTGAGCTTCGCCAACAACGCGAAAATACTCACGGGCGATGAGACGAAGAAAGGCCAAGTCGCGGGCTTTTCCTTCGTCACCATTCCACTGGGCTAGAAATTTTTGGTAGGCCTTTTGGCCGGGTGCCTCCTTGGGCAAGTTCTGAATAAATTCCACCCAGTTGTTTCCGGAAGGATTATTCAGGGGCCAGGATGCGAGATCGGTCCAGCAGTAGCCGATGAGGTTGGGGTTGTTACGGCTACGAAGGCAATTTGCCTTCACTCCGTTCGTAAGCTTAGCCTGTACCTTGGGGTCGAAAACGTCAATGAATCGTAAGGAATTCTTGCCGCGGTAGTAGGAAATCGGCACGAGATGATTCCAGCTTTCGATGAAAGGCATGTCTTTACGAAGCGGTTCCGGGCAGCCGTATCCATAGGCGTTGAAGCCGACTTCCTTGCACGCTTTCGAAAATTCTTCAAAATCGATATTGGCATCTAGGTTGCTGGCATGGGTAATTCCATGGGCAAAGAAGGGTTTGCCATTGGGCATTAAGAGCCAATGACGTCCCTTGATTTTTCCCAGAGTGATCTTCTCGGTTTTCCCGTTTTCTGCATTCAGCGTTGAGGTTTGAGCAAAGCTTTTGAAGCTGATGGTAATTACACTTAGAGAGAGCAGTAACTTGAAGAATCGGCTTGCTTGGCTTCGTTTCATGAGAGCAGGTAATCTCTCATTGAAGGTTAGTGTGGTTTTCATGTCTGTTCTTTCTGCTACCGGAATATTGCCATGACCTCGTCATTTGTCTGGCGTATAAAAGTGTCGAATTTCTGATAAAATTCAGCAAGCGACAAACCCATGTGTTTTTTGAATGCTGCTGATTTTCCAACGCGGGGAATGTCATAATACCAGTTTTTCAGGACAACTCTTTCGTCAATTTTTTGAACGTTAACCAAGTATGCTGTCGCCCACGCCCCGAGCATATAATATACCTGGGCTGATGTTCCCAAATCCCAGTGACCTTCATCATCCAATCGCCAATCTTGATTTGTGGCCAAAAACTCGTTGATGCCGGGACGACCAATGTTGGCGCCTGATTTTCTTAAGTTCAGCATGTAATCCTTGAAGTCTATGAGTCCAAGTTTCTCCATGAACTTGGCGGAACTGTAGGTCGCCATGCCTTCGGCTATCCAAGAGTTGATATTTTTTTCGGATGCCCGCTCTTGTCTGGTATCACAGTGTGCCATCTGGAAAACATGGTGATACTCGTGGAGAGCACCCCATGTATTCTCAACCGGGTCCTTCTCTCTTCCTTTGGCGTTCGTCGTTACGTCCTCGAAGAGTATTGGCGGATTCTGAGTCCAGGTCAGTCCGCCTTCAGCCGTGCCGGCTAAAACAGACTTTATTTCGTTCACGACGTTAGGGCGATTGAGGAACTCCTTAACCTGTTCTTCCGCAGCCGGGAATCGGGAGCTCTTGTTGACCCTTGTCATGGCCCGCTGGCGATAAATTCCACGAACACTTTGCTCACTTTCAGGGCCCAAAAGGTAGACGTAATACGGGCCATAGTTTCCGAAGTAGTCGATGGCGTATTGCAGCCCTCGTTGATAATTTTTGACCAACGAACCGTCGGCATTGAGCCCTTCAGCAACAAACAAGATTGGCTCGACTGTTATGCTAGCTTGCATATTTGGAGAAGCAGGAGTCTTGACTTGTGATTGCGGTGCACTCTTCCCGATACACCCCACAAGAAACAAGGTGATAGCAATTGAAATGACAGTATTCATGGGAAATGCGACAGCATGACTGTCTCATTGGGGGATCACCAGCAATTTATTTTCCCCCTATTGGCTGCCCTAAGTAACGTCCCGATTGGGCAGATCTAAGTGCGGTGTGGTTGTGACTTTCAATGGTCTTTATGTGCGATCATTGTTTCCCCTATGCGCCTGTCATGGTGGCGATGACTGTTTTACTTTAGTTGTCATATCGGCATAAACCTTGGCATATCGATGCCCGAGCAGGATGCACGATCTACGGTCAAAATGCACCTTCGCACGGGCTGCCGGGCTGCAGCCGGTGGATTCGACAAATCCGGTATGAGCAATTTTTTTGGGCAAGCTTCGAAGGATACCCTTGATCCTATTGATACGCGCTACCCGATCCGGTGCCTTGTGATCTTTACCGGTACCGTAGAATTCCGCAAGGTTTCCGACGATAAAGGGCAATCTCAGGTTCCCAAGGTCTTTCCGGGTATCTTCAATCAGGCAATGTAGCCTCTTCTCATAAGCGTCGGTTCTCGTTTGCTTGACGGTGTCCGATTCCCCTTGATGCCACAGCACACCCTTTAGGGTTCCGGCTTGCATGGCAGCCTTTGCGTGACGGATGGCATCGTTGTAAATTTCAGATCCTTTGCCAAGTTGCTCGATGCTCCTGCCACCCCAGGCCATCGGAATCAATCCGACTACGATCCCGGGCTTATTAGCCACATAAGCCTCTGCAAAAGAGATACCCGGCCCGAAGCGCGGTTTTTTATTGGGACGCCTTGGGTGCAGTGGATGGGCACCGGGTGCCCACTTCGGTTCTGTTCCTTCTTTGAAATAAAGCATTTTAAGCACATGAGGAATCGGTTGGGTATCACCGGCTGCTAAGCCAACGCCTCCAGACATGTTTGACTGTCCCATCAGGAGGAAGAGATGGAAGTCCTCCTTTGAGGACGGAATATCCGCGGGTGCTCCGCCACTTACCATGGGGGCAAGCAGAACAATGGAAAGAACGTATGAAAAACGGCGAACCGTGGAATGCATTATTGAAGGGATTTATTTTCCACCTAGATCATTTTTACTGATTTCGGTCAGCTTGGCTTTCAGTTTTGCTTTCATGGCGGCCAGGGTTTCGGCATAAGCGGGATTGTCGATGAGGTTGACGTATTGTTTGGGATCTTTCTCCATGTCATAGAGTTCCCCGGATTTTCCGTAGTCGAGAAAGGCCCAGTTTTCTGTGCGCAGTAGCCTGCCTTTACCACTGGACAGGGCGGCATCGCGGACCTTGACGGCAGGGTCGTCCAGCATGCCCGATATGTCCTTGCCTTGAATGTTTCCGGGAATCTTCAGGTCACACAGTTTCGAGACCGTAGGGTAGAGATCGATTAATTCCGTCAGAGAATGGCACACCGCCGGCTTTTTGCCAGGTACGCAAATGATAAGCGGCACCCTGGCGGACTCTTCGTGAATGCTCACCTTTTGCCACATGTCGTGTTCACCGAGGTGGTAACCGTGGTCGCTGGTGAAGATCACGATGGTGTTGTCGCGTTGGCCAGTTGCCTCCAGAGCGGTGAGAATCTTGCCGACCAAAGCATCGATGAAGCTGACCGATGCGTAGTAGGCACGGAGCGTGCCTTTCTGTTGGTTCAAGTCCATTTTGTAATTGGCAGTCGTTCGCTTATTAGCCGAATTCTGGGGAAT
>CALCSP010000765.1 GCA_937893785.1 uncultured Verrucomicrobiales bacterium | reverse complement strand
CGCAGGCACCCCGTCGACTTGAAAGAGAGCATCCTTCTCGATGTCAATTTGATGGCTACCGGCAGAGCTTACCAACCGCATTGTTTGCGAATTCATAGCCACGATCATGCCGCGGATGGAGTCGTCGTTTGAGCGGACGAGTATTTTATGGGGAACCTTATCCGAGCGGTAATGACAAAGTACGGCCTCGCGCCCTGCCACAGCTGCGATCTTCGGGGGAGCAAGCTTGCCATCCAAAATGAAGGAGGTCTTCTTGGCGTTCAAGGTTACGGTTTCCTTCTTTCCTTTGAGCCAGCGGTCGCAGGCAACCTGAGCGGATAGGTCCAATACTTTGTCCGGGGTCTTCGTGACGACTTTGCCCAGCACGGCCCGACAAGTGAGGTCGTTGGCCAGCCCGCGTTTGCCTTGTTCCACCGGTTGCTGCTCGGCGGGATCATAGGCCGTGTCTCTGTTCCACAGGGCGATCATCTGGGGGCGTGGTTCATGGATTTGCACCCAGTTTCCCGGCTTGAGGGCGGTGGCCGCATCACTGGGCTCGCTTTCCATCCGAAAGGAGACCTTGTCGTCATAGGGCACCTTGATTTCCACGGGAGGATTGGTCTCGATGTGAACGTCCTTATGCGTGCGGTGAACGCGTAGGGTGAAGGAGTCCTTGGCAACCGCAACCACTTCGCCCCATTGGAAGTTGGGGGTCGTTTGCAGGTCCAGCCAAGTGGTTTCGTAGAAATAGCCCCAGAGGTCCGGCCGGATGGCCTTGGCGAAAGTGGCTGCATTCACCATGCGACCGTTGATCACGCAGACCGATCCGAGCTTGAGAACCCGCTGGTCGCTGGTGTGGCCCACTTTGGAAAGGCGACCACCGCCGCGGCTTAGGTAATCGAAGTAGTCGATCTCGACCGTGAAATGAACCAGGGTGTCCTTCTTCTTGGCTTCCGCCTTTTTCACCGCGGTGACCTTTCCGGTAAAGGCGGCCGTGGCCCCCCAGGCAGTTGCGGTCGTCATAAGACCCAAGGTTAGGAACAATGCTTTAATATATAAAGTGGTTTTCACGAGAGTGGGTGCCTTTCTAATTTGGTGGATTCGTGTCCGTGTCTGGGCTCTCGATCGCCAACCTACTTTTTGACTTTTGCCGTTGCCTTGCGAATCACCAACCGATAGCCCAAATAATTTTGGTCGTTTCGAGATGAATAAAAGTCGCGGTAGGCACTGCGGCAGTTTTCGGGAAGGGAAATGCGGGAGCCGCCACGCGCCTTGCCGTTCTCGCACCATTCACTGACGTTTCCATAGATGTCGTGCAGGCCCCAGGGATTCGGGAGATAGTTGCCGACAAGAGAGGGGCCGGGCGAACGGTCATTGAGTGTACGATGGGCCGAATTTGAGTAAATGTCGCCGGTGTCGTAGTAGGATTTATCTGCGAAATTGGCATAACGCACCAGCTGTGCCATGTCGTTACCGAAAAAGTATCGCGTCTGCGTTCCGGCACGGGCGGCGTATTCCCATTGCTCCTCGCTTGGCTGCGAATATTCCCAGCCTGCCGGCAATCGGCCTGCCTTTTGCTCCCTGGACGTGAGATTGAGGCCAATCTGCTTGCCGTCGTCCATGTGATACTTGTTGAGCGGATGCAACTTGTGCTCGCCCACCATGTCCCGCGGCAGGTATCTGCCCACCGTGGTGCTCTGACCGCGAATCAACTCGTATTTCTGCATCCAAAAGCCGTCTTCGATCGTCACCGAATGCTGCTCCTCATCGGGATAGCGTCCGGGGGTGTCTTCAGGGCTGCCCATGGTGAATGTCCCGGCCGGAATCCAGCAAAACACCAGGCCGTGGACATTGATCCATTCGTCGCCCGGCTTGCCCCGAGCGGGAAACTGGTCCGGCGGTGCGACCGGTTTGGAGCCGGTGCCTTCGAGCTTGAGGTTCGGGGGCAGATTGGCGAAGGTTTTCCGGCCGGCCGATTTCAAGTTGGCGAGCAAATCGCCGCGATTGTGCAGGCGCGAAACCAACGCATCGGCTGAACCGAGAGTTACCGCGGTATGTTCCGGCAGATCGAGGTCTTCGAGCTCGGGATCCTTCTTCGAATCGATAAAAAACAGGTCCACCATG
>CALCSP010000764.1 GCA_937893785.1 uncultured Verrucomicrobiales bacterium | reverse complement strand
TAAGTTAATCAATAAATAACACCACAGCTGTAAGCTTTCTTAGAAGCGCCGCCTGGAAATCCGGGCGGCGCTTTTTCTTGCACGCAGTATTCCTGCCCTGAAGAAACAGATAGCTACACAAATACCAATTCTCCTGTCGTGCTTTATTTGCCTTCGCTCTTTCTACGAGCAATAATCACGCACAGCATGCAAAGTCTGCCAGAATTTCCTGATCCTCCTGAATACGAAAAACTCCAGCTCTTCACTGGAAAAATGCTCGTCGCTAGAGGCAAAGGGCTACCTCAGCATGGTGAGCCTTGGCATCTTGTTCAGGTAACTGAACCCATTGAAACCGGAAATGTCGATGAAGTGCCAATTATGGCTTTTGACGTTCTTTTCCTAACCCCGGGAAAACGGGAAAACAGTACTTATATTTTTACTGACGCGGAAAATGAACTTCTTGGTGCAATGTATTGCACCACGTTTATCAGTCCAACAGGCGCCACTTGCATGCGCGCACGATTCTCAACCATGGATATGCCGCCGGAAACCTCCCCCGAACAAAATCCGGAGAATAAAACCTGACAAAAGACACCTCTGAACGCCCAAGCGGTATGTCATAACGCAGTCTCAGGGGGAATCTTTTATCAAACTAAATCAAGCCGTAACCCAGTACCGTCTAGGGCTTAAGGTCAATAGCCAGCTTATTGATTTCCTTCAGGAGGCTAGCCAAAGCTCTTAAGAATATTCTTGAATGCCCTTCTTCGGGTAACTTTCCGTCATGCACACTGGTCCGGTTAAGGGAAGAATTGAGAACCTTTACAGATCTCATCGAGGCATTCACATAGTGACGTAACCGCTCGGAGCGTACCGGTGAAACCTGTTCAGCCATTTCAATCAACCCGACACCCCTTACCTTGATTTTGCCATCAATGCCCACATAAGCACCCGTGGCAATATTGGCGATCCCTGCAGCATTATGGATTAAGTCAATGTAGCCAAGGCCACTAAATCTTGCATTCGTAACGTATTGGTCCGCAATATTCTTGGTTCCAGTCGGCTTGCTTATATTGGGTTGCCTTGCAGCAAAAGAAGAAATCCCTGAAAATATTTTTTCAAGGGCTTCTTCAGTAGATAATTTCTCATATTTTGCTCGAGCATTTTCCGGCACACCACTTTTCCAATCGGCCAGTTGTTCGGCGAGATGACGGACAAGATGGTCGCAGCAACTGATTAATAAAGTTCCTCTTCGCACGGCATTATTCCCTTTACCCGCATCATAGTCATCATGTGTGCGCTTCCCGCGACCCTTACCGGCTGCAACCTCGCCCCAAAGAAGGAACTCAATGACATGGAATCCTGTCGTGATACCATCCTTGCCGTTTAACAGCTCCAGCACCTCAGGGCTCAGATCAGGAAACTGATTAGGGTTGGAAATGATTCCGGATTCAGGATTCCCATCAATATAATCAACATAACCGGGATTAATTGGCCATTTGTTAATTGAAGCGGCAGAGTCAGCATAGGGAAACAAGGCTTCACTCTGAAGATAAGGTAGTCTCGCCTGCACCCAGCTTATCTTTGCCAGGATATGGTTTTCCATTGTCGGTTTGGTAACCAGCAACTTGGCATGCTTGCGTAATTCAATAGCCCTTAAAAGGGAATTCATGAAGCTTGCCTCAACAATTTGCCCATAAGTTTCAACAGCCTTCACCTGTGCCTTTCGAAGATTTTCCGGCACAGAAGGGTCAATCTCCTTTGCAGCACTTGCAGAAGGGTCAAGATCTTCGGCAAAAAGCGTAAATAGCCCAGTGGCAGACAAGGCAATAAGTAAAACCGGCCAAAAACGACTGTAGTGGACTTTCATCTTGTTGCACCCACAGTATGCCCAAGACTGAGCAGATGCACCCTTGAGTTTTGACAACATGATTGCCCACTTAAAATTGCTTCAGGCGATCCTTTTCCCCCTTGCTTTTTCCTTCGCTTGTTCCGTGAAACGCGAGCCGGTTGTGAATAAAAAAAATACCGCTGCACACTCACAGCAATGGCAGGAACTCTTTGATGAAAAATCACTTGAGGGCTGGAAGCGCCTTGAACTAGATGGGCAGGGGGGGGAAATCGATTTGGCCGATGGCGTTATCCGCTTTGCTCGCGGCAATCCCCTGACAGCAATGGTCATTGCCGATGAAAATTTTACACCTCCTTCTTCCGCATACGAAATGGTGCTCCGAGCACGAAAAACTGATGGGCGGGACTTTTTCTGTGCGCTGACGTTCCCGGTTCCCGAAAAAGAAACCTGTGTCACCTTCGTTGCGGGCGGATGGGGAGGGGGTGTTACCGGCATATCAAATATCGACAACCTTGATGCCAACAGAAATTCAACGCGCAGCGTTATCCGTTATCAAACCGGAAAATGGTATGACTTGAAAGTTGAGGTGCGACGCGACACGATTCGATGCTGGGTAGATGATCGCCTAGTCGTCAATACAATCATTTCCGGTAAAAAAATATCCATGCGCCCAGGTAAAATAGAAAAATGTCAACCACTGGGCATCGCAAGTTTTGCCACTGCTTCAGAATTTAAATCGTTGCGAATACGCCATTTACCGTCGGAAAATTAACCGGTGCTGTGACACTTTGCACTCCTGCCATGAATGAGTTAACATTGGTCAAGGCAGGGGACCATGAATTTCACACGCCAGCAACTGCGCCACATTATATTTGAGCATAATACCCGGCGTTCAAAGGCCTTCGACGTTGTCCTCCTGGTCGCCATCGGTCTTGCCGTATTGGCGACAATGCTTGAAAGTGTTGATACCATTAACCGTGATTACGGAAAAATACTTCGCGTAGCAGAATGGGTATTCACCATCCTTTTCATGCTCGAGTACAGCGCAAGGATCTACTGTTCAAAATCGCCAATTAAGTATGTATTGAGCCCCTTTGGCGTCATCGACCTTCTTGCCTGGATTCCCCTGTGGATCAGTCTCCTTGTCGACCATGAAACTGCACACTATCTGACCGTCATCAGGATACTGCGCATGCTGCGCGCTTTCAGGATTCTTAAAATGATGCCCCTGATCGGTGCAGAGGATCGCCTTATGGAAGCTTTACGCAGAAGCCTTCCGAAAATACTCGTCTTCATGTTTTTCATTTTTACTCTTGTGACAATATTGGGGTCACTAATGTATGTGATTGAAGGTGATCAGAATCATAATTTTAGTAGTATTCCAACCAGTGTATACTGGGCAATCATTACCATCACCACTGTTGGATTTGGTGACATCACACCCATCACTCCGATTGGAAAAATCCTCACCAGCATGATGGTGCTTATTGGCTATGCTATTATAGCCGTCCCTACCGGAATCGTGATCAGCACCTTAAGAGGCACAGGTCAGCCCGCAGCAAGTGGTAGAGCGTGCCCTGAATGTGGGCGTGAAGCTCACCGATTTAATGCAAAGTACTGCTGGTATTGCGGAGACAAACTGGATGAACCTCCCGATGATCTTGAGTAGCGAGGCTTTACAGGGTTTTCAGGTAAGCGTAAAGATTTGCAAGCTGCTTAGAATCAAGGCCAGTCAGCAAACCTTCGGGCATGAGGGATCCGCTCCAGTCTTTCTTTTCAGTGATAAGGTTTTCATCAAGCCTTACAGTTGTTGACGGCCCAGTTCTGACAATGACTCCGTCCGCGGAGTTAAAAGCAATGCGACCTATATGCTTGGTGCCATCCTGCATAATAAACTCACTGACGCGATAAGCGGGTGGCACATCGGCATCCGGCATGGCTATTGCCATGAACAAATCAGTCGGGGACAATCTTCTTGAAACTCCAGCAAGAGCAGGGCCAAGGGCGTTCGATGACTGATGGCAAGCCGCGCATGCACGCAACGCAAAAATCTTTTTACCCTGTTCAGAGTCACCTGAACTCCAGTCCACCCCGCTGAATATTCTCGGCCAATTATCTTGTTTATTGTCACTTCCAATACCAACAGCCAGAGCAATTGCGGGATAAACTCGCAACAACCATTGATCAGCATCCTCGCGGCTTTTAAAAGGCTGCCCTGCCGCTTGCTCTATCAGAGGCAGAGTGTCTTCTTTGGCAGAAGAACGGAAAAGGGCAATCAACTCATCTGTACCACGCTGGCTTCCTTTGGGGGAAATGATAAAGGGAGACAATTTCCCTAATCCCTGCGCAGCCATTCTGCTCACTTTTTCACGTGGAGAAGTGACAGCATCCAGCAAAATCTTACGATCACTCTCCGTTGGCGAACGCGCCAGAAGCATTACACACTCATCTCTTAAGCTAGGATAACCTGCTAAACGGCGGATTACAGGCAAGCTTACATCTGCTTCCATGTGTTCAAAGAGGCCAATCACATCCTCGTTCCAGCCTGCATCCGGACTTGCTTGAACCGCTGAAAAGAAAACCTCTCCCGCTCGATTCAAATAGGGTTGCGGGAAGGAACATGCAATACTCGCATGATTGGGTCGCGCAAACCCATCGTTGTCGATTAGTTTTTGATACAAAGGCGCTTTTTTAGCAATCCGAGCAACAACTTCATTGAGCCGATCAATATAGGTTTGTTTCGTTCGCATCTGCTGACCTC
>CALCSP010000763.1 GCA_937893785.1 uncultured Verrucomicrobiales bacterium | reverse complement strand
CTATTTTGGGCTTAACAGCCACCTTTCAGCACCATAATATGGGGAAATCATGCAACGATTACGCTGTGGAGTCATCCTTCTGGACGGATTTATTGACTACTTGGCGGAATGCGCTGTGTCCCGCCCAGGTGGTGATGGGACCCATATCTCCTCCCTAGAATACATCCGCTGTGTGGAGGGAAAACAGGCGGGTGAGCAATGGGCCAAACTTGGGCTAATCAGACGAGTCAACCTGTCGGCACATTGTGTCTTTGAAGTGGATGGAGCACTGCTCTATATGTCTCGACAAACCCAGAAAGGATTGCGCAATAAATGGGTTGATTACCGCGAAGATAAACTCGTCGTTGGCTAGCTTAACCATGCGTGCCCTACTTCAGAGAGTTTCGAGCGCATCTGTCACAATCGATGAACAGGTGCACAGCCAGATCGGCTCAGGTCTTCTTGTGCTCCTGGGTGTGGAGGACATCGATTCCGAAGAGGATGTCGAATGGCTTGCTGGGAAAATTGCCCGAATGCGTCTCTTTGAGGATAGCGATGGGCAGATGAACCTCTCACTCGCTGAAACCGGTGGAAGAGTTATGGTCATCAGCCAGTTCACGCTCCATGCAAGCACGAAGAAAGGAAATCGACCGTCATTTATCAGAGCCGCACGGCCGGAAAAAGCAATCCCACTCTACGAGTTGTTTATCGAAAAGGTGTCGGATTTAACCGATAAGCCCGTTGCCAGTGGCCGCTTTGGGGCATCGATGCAGGTCTCTCTAATAAATGATGGACCAGTAACAATCTGGATGGACTCCCAAGATCGGCAGTAAGATTACCCATCCTCGGATCTGGAATTCGCATCTTTTGTTTCTGGAGTGCCTGAAACGGAGGGCTTGCGGTGCCTGAGCCGAATCGCCGTGCCACAATACATGCAGCGCATCCACTTAAAAAAAAGCAAATGCAATGCTGTGCTGCAGGCGATTCCTACCAGAGGCACGTAGTGGGCTGCTTGATGCTTGCGGCAAAGACGTATATAAAAAAGCGGGCAACTACACACTCGGCAGCGCGCCCTGCTGGCTACAATCAGGAACCCAATTCCAAAGGGAATAAAAGCTAGGAAAAACGGTATTAATTCCGTCACCAAACGAATATTTCCTGTTAGGGCGAGCACAAAGAAAATGATAACCAGTGCCGTGAGGAAAAACTTGCTGAGCAATAACAGGATAGCGGAGAGCACAAGTCTAACAGGGAGTGGATGAACAACACCACGCTCCACAAGACGGGACAATGTGCCCTGCAGGAACTTTTTTCTTTGCGGGTCCCGTCCACCACTAATTTTTTTACCCTGGCTAAGAGGCACAGCGTGGGTCTTTCCCTTGTTGTATTCCTCCGAGGAAACAATACGTGATAAATCCAAAGGCTCCTTGAGTAGCTCTTCCTTCTCTATTTCGACACCCTCCCTCTTGGGCGGCAACTCTGCCAGTTTTGAAGAGCTTGGATTTTCCAGTTGCGAGCGTACTTTGTCATCAATCTCGATGGCTTCGGGAATACTGAATATATCATCACTACTCGTCCACTTGTCTACCTCCTCACCAGAGTCATCATTTTCTGCCGCAAAGCTATTGTCCTGTTGCTCAACAGGTCCATCATGGGAGTCCTCATGGGAATCCTCTTTTCTGAGGCGGGTCATGAATTAACCGGCAATATCGCTTTCGTGTTGAAAGCCTCAACACTGCCGTAAATTTAATTGGGGGGAACAACGCAGCTTGATGACTGCGCACAAGGATACCTTAAGCCAGCTCGTATAAGGTTTCAAAAATTAATCTTTTGCAGCTGCATATTACCTTGATATCAGGAAAGGT
>CALCSP010000762.1 GCA_937893785.1 uncultured Verrucomicrobiales bacterium | reverse complement strand
CCGGTGCTGGCTCCGCTTGGCACTGCCGCGCGACCCACAGCCCCCCCATTAAGGTGCACATCTACCTCAACGGTTGGGTTGCCTCTTGAATCGATAATTTCTCGGCCCTTAACGGCCGTTATGGTGGTATTAGACATGTTGCTTATTAAGGATATTAAAAAGGATTGTGAATGAGACCTCTGGAAAAATTAGACAGAATGCACGCTCATTATGAACATTACTTTCTGTCATAAACTAAGCTAGCCGACATAAGGCTTAATGGATGAAATCCTCACCTGACGACTTTCGCCATCCCTTTCAGTGGGAAGTTCGAGCTCGTCACCTTCCACTTTCCCAAGTAGGATCGCTCCCATTGCCGAAAGATACGAAACGATACTCTTATCGATATCAGTGTCCCATGCCCCGAGAACGGTAACCGTCTCGCTTCCTCCGGAGCTTATGTCCTCAAGCTCAACGATGGTCCCGACTGCGACGGCTGACCCGTCAGCCTCTGAGAAATCCGTTCCTCTAGCCGTTGCTATCTCGGCTTCAAGCTCTGCCTTCTGGCGCATCAATACCGCCTGTTGCTGCTTGGCCGCCTTGAACTCAAAATTCTCCTTTAGATCACCATATTCTCTCGCGATACCAATTTCCTTGGAGTTTTCCGGAATCTTCTTATTGATGATATCATCAAGCTTGTCACGCCGCTGCTGAAGACTTTCCCATGAAACGATTACCCCGGCAGGCTGAGTTGCCTCCTCTTTATCTTCAGACTTCTCTCCAGTAATGAGGTCTTCCACAGAAGGAAACACCTTAACGATACGTGCCAGAAGGGAATTCTTATTTAATCCCTCAAAGACCGGAGTCGACTGAACCCGCCGCGTAAAGTGCCGAATCTCGGCTGTATCACTTCCCTCTAGTAAGTCAGGAACCAGTTCCTTGTCATCCATCAACAGGTCATGCAGCCGGTTTGTCTTTGGAGTCGATTCGTCTAGGTGGTCCCTTTCAAGCGCTGCGATAATTGCCGCCGAAACCCCCGCATCACTAAACACCTCAGCAGCAAAACCCTTACGCTCTTTACAAATCCATGCCAAAACCTCTACCCCGAGACTGCGCTGCTGAAGCCCAGCAGCAAGCTTTCTGGTAAGCTCATCGCCCTTACCATTCTCATGGATATACTTTGCAATTTCTGCAATCGCTCTGGTTCCGGCTCCCTCGAGGGCAAGTATCAGCTTTCCTACCCACTGATCCTCTCCAAAAATTTCTCGAGCCAACATATATACCTGCCGTTGGCAGGCTACCCCCATGCCTTTGAGAATCTCTGCAAATCTTCCAGTGTGTTCACGCAGCACATCAACAACCGCCATCCTGCCGGCATCTTCCATCCCTTCGATGTCTGCCACCAATCCATCACGCGCCAGCAACAACTCAATTGCCACTCCCGGGGTCTTCTTGATCGCAACTGTTGCGGTTGAACTCGCCATATTAATCACGTCCTCTAACTCAATCGCGGGCTCCTCAAAGGTATCCAGATTCTTACGCAGGTTTTCCAGGACCTTTATTTTTGCCTTAATGTCCTTAGCCGCTTCAAAATCACCAATCAACGCCTCCCCTGCAGACAGGCTCTCATCCCGAAGCTCAAAAGGAATATTTCTCTTCGAAGGCAATAAAAATCGATTATCGGAGCGAATCTGCCGCTTTGCCGACTCCCACCAACTGCGATATTTCTCATCGGCAACAATCCGCCCTTTTATCTCGTCTTCCCAGTTATCAAGAAACATTGCCCCCCCAAAACTGCTCAAGACCTGCTTCGCAAACTCTACAGGTTCATCAGTAGCCAGTTGTTTCACGCCTTCTGGGTCAGCAGCGAACTTGGCCATGATGTGGTCCGCCCCCAAAACATCAAGGGAATTGGCAGCAAACTGCAATTTCATGGCATGAGCCGGCTTTTTTTCAAAATCGATCACCAGCCGATCACCAAACAAATCCCATTCTTTCACCGTTCCAGGCCCCCAGCTTTTATGAAGACAATATGTCCCCGGCTCAAGATTGGAAATTTTCTCACCTATTTGGGAATCTAGCCGACCTGCGTCGACCAATGT
>CALCSP010000761.1 GCA_937893785.1 uncultured Verrucomicrobiales bacterium | reverse complement strand
TTTGTGGCTTTTCTTCAAACGATATCACTCTGCCATCTTGATCAGTATGGACGGCGGCAAAGCGCTTTACTTCCTGAGGGGAGCCTACATCAAAGGTGGCAATTGTTGCTGGCTTACCTGCCGCAAACTGAAGGAAATCATCTTGGGGGCAGGTAAATAGGTTGTCGGCGCCGACAATGATGAGGTCACTGCCATGTAACCCGGCCTTCTTAATAGAAAAAGCAATGTCACCATTGGCTCCTAGACGGTTCTCGACACTAGTGGAACCATTGTTAATCAAATTTATGGGAATGTCTGGGTTCTCGTCGGCGAATCGGTTGCGCCAATCTGAGAAATCTCCAGCGAATTTCTGGTTGGTGACAATGGTGATTTTGCCGAGATGGAAAAATTTTTCTACCACGTGCTCAATCATGGGCTTGCCGTCGATTTCAATAAGAGCCTTACTGATTAGTTTCGTAATAGGGTGGAGGCGCACCCCGTAGCCGGCAGCGAGGATTAAGACATTCACGATTTCCCCAGCTCGGTGGCGCGGTGGGTGGCAGTACGCACGGCTTCAATCAGGGTGGCGCGGAAAGCCCCGGCTTCAAGAGCAGAGAGTCCGGCAATTGTTGTACCTCCCGGACTAGTTACCTGGTCCCTGAGGTTGGCTGGATGTTCATCCTGTTGCAATACCATCTCAGCAGCACCGGCAACGGTCTGGGCCGCTAGCATTAATGCTTTATCCTTTGGCAGGCCCATAAGAACGCCGCCGTCGGCTAGTGCTTCGATTGCTGTATAAATATATGCAGGTCCGCTGCCGCTGAGACCTGTGACGGCATCCAGCTGCTTTTCGGGAACTTCAGTGACTGTTCCGACAGCCTTAAGGATATCATGGACAAATTTTGCATCCTCGTCATTAACGCCTGCCCCCCTTGAGAAAGCTGAGGCTCCCATGCTGACAAGTGCAGGTGTATTGGGCATGACGCGCACGACCCTTGAATTGGATCCAAGAGCATCTTCAAGGGAGGAAATGGTCAGTCCGGCTGCAATGGAGATGAATAGGGGAGGCTCAGCGATGTCCGGCAACTGGTTCAGCATGTTAAGCATATCCTGTGGTTTCACGCAAAGCAGTAAGGCTTCGGATTTGGCGACTACTTCGGCATTTGAACCTAGAGCGGTTGCACCGGTATCCTTGGCAAGCTGGTTGGCCAGTTGGCTGAAGGCATCATGCAGGAAAACTTCTGCAGGGTTTACCGATTTTGACTGCACTGCGCCCTTTAGCAGGGCAGATCCCATCTTGCCACATCCTATGATTCCGAGTTTCATCATCCACATTATAACGTTCTGTGGTGACAAGTCGAATGGCGTCAATGCCATGACCGCTTAATTTTATTTAGAATAATTATTGATAAGGCTTCCGGGCAGTATATATCTTGCGCCCATGGCTGCAAAAAGTGGATTGAACGTATCAATGAAGCTCGGTGAGGGGCATCGTATGACCCCACAGCGTGCCGAAGTATATGAGGTGCTCATGGAGCATCAGGATCATCCAACGGCTACGGAGGTTTTCATGCGGGTCAAGGAGCGCATGCCTGCGATTTCCTTGGCAACGGTTTATAATTGCCTTGATACCCTTTCTGCCGCCGGTTGCATTATTCAGGTTAACGTGGATCGTGAACCGTCCCGCTACTGTGGTAACCTTTCCCCTCACGGACATTTTCACTGCGATGAGTGTGGCAGTGTTCTGGATGTTCCTCTCAAGGAGGGGGCTGAGGCATCTACGGCGGTCAAGTTACCGCGTGGTGCCGTCGTGGAACGTCTTGAGGTCGCTGTGCGCGGGCATTGTCCGGACTGTGCCAGCACTTTGAAACCAGAGTAGGGGCAATCCTCGTAGAACATTTATAAGCAACAAATTCTGATTTTACCTGACCTAAGATGAGCGCAATCCAGATTAATGATCTTCATGCCTGCATAGACGGCAATGAAATACTCAAGGGCCTGTCCCTTACTGTTCCAAAAGGTGAAGTGCATGCTATCATGGGCCCAAACGGTTCAGGTAAGAGCACCTTGGCCAAGGTGATGGCTGGTCATGAGGAATATCAGGTCAGCTCCGGGGATGTATTGTTGGATGGTAAAAGTCTGCTGGGTATGGACGTTGATGAACGTTCTCGTGCTGGTCTGTTTCTCGCCTTTCAGTATCCGGCAGAGATTCCAGGTGTTAGTAATGCCAATTTCCTGCGAGCGGCATTGCAGGCACGTTTGCCGGAAGGGGAGGAGATTGATGCGGTTTCTTTTTACAAGGAGATGTATGATAGAATGGATCAGCTTGGCATTGATCGAAAATTTACCGGCCGATCCGTCAATGAAGGCTTTTCAGGTGGTGAAAAGAAACGCAATGAGGTCCTGCAGATGATGATGCTGGACCCGAAATACGCCGTTCTGGACGAGACCGATAGTGGGCTGGACATCGATGCACTAAAGATTGTCGCTGAAGGGGTTAACGCCATGCGTGGTCCCGATCGGGGCTTTCTTGTGATTACCCATTATCAGAGGTTGCTCGATTACATTGTGCCAGACCATGTGCACGTGCTTTCGGGGGGCAGGATTATTCGCAGTGGGGATAAGGACCTCGCGCTTGAGCTCGAGGAGAAAGGTTATGACTGGGTAAATGAGGATGAACTGGCAACCACTTGATACATTTTTTGAAGATGAGTAATGATACGGATACAGCTGCTGGCATCGACATTGATCGCGACAAAGGTGATTTTCACTATGACGTCGAATACAAGCACGATGCAGGACGCGGGCTGACTGAGGACACCATTGATTATATTTCCAAGGTCAAGGGTGAGGATGAGTGGATTACGGACTTCCGCAAGAGGGCTCTGAAAATTTTTGAGGACAAGCCCATGCCCACCCACTGGGCAAGTGAGGATCTCAAGGCGATCAACTTTGACGAGATCCGCTATTACCTTTCGGGCGGGGATGCGCCAAAACGCAGTTGGGAGGATGTGCCCGATGAGATGAAGGAAACCTTTGAGCGCCTGGGAATTCCTGAGCAGGAGCGCAAGTTCCTTGCCGGTGTTGAGGCGCAGTTTGACAGTGAGGCGGCCTATTCCAATATCAAGGCGGCTGTGTCCGACCAAGGTGTGATCTTTGTCAACAGCTCGGAGGGGCTGGCGGAATACCCTGAAATTTTCCGTAAGTGGTTTGGCAAGGTGATTCCGAGCGGTGACAACAAGTTTTCTGCACTGAACAGTGCGGTCTTCAGTGGGGGGAGCTTCATCTATGTTCCTCCCGGGGTGAAGGTTAAGCATCCCCTGCAGGCATACTTCCGGATCAATGCCGAGCAGTTCGGTCAGTTTGAGCGCACTCTCATCATTGTGGACGAAGGAGCGGAGCTTACTTACATGGAGGGGTGTACGGCACCAAAGTTTGAGACCGCCACACTGCACAGCGCGGTGGTTGAGCTGGTGGCGATGAAGGACGCCAAGATCCAGTATATTACGGTGCAGAACTGGAGTGCGAATGTTTTTAACCTAGTAACCAAGCGGGGGCTTGCCCATGAGAACGCCGAGATCCGATGGATCGACTGTAACATTGGCAGTCGCTTAACGATGAAGTATCCGGGTGTGGTCATGAAGGGGCGCAAGGCACGTGGTGAGGTGATATCCATTGCTTTGGCAAATGACGGGCAGCACCAAGACACTGGCGCCAAGATGATTCATGCAGCGGATGAAACCACATCAAATGTGGTCTCCAAGTCCATCAGTGTCGGTGAGGGAAGGTCGACCTATCGGGGGCAAGTACATATTCCCAAGCACCTAAAGGGATGTAAGAATAATACCGAGTGTGATGCTCTCTTGATCAATTCCGCGAGCCGAACCGATACCTATCCGGCGATCACGGTGCGCGGCAATCAGCATGCCACCCAGCACGAGGCCAGTGTTAGTCAGGTTAGCGAGGAGCAGATTTTCTACATGAAGCAACGCGGGCTAAACGAGGCTGAAGCCATTAGCCTCAGCGTTAACGGTTTTGTGAATGACCTGGTTAGGGAGTTTCCCATGGAGTATTCAGTTGAGCTCAAGCGTTTAATAGACCTTGAGATGGAGGGGTCGGTAGGATAACTAGAAATCTTTTGAAGTGAGCGAGGCATTACTAGAGGAAAAATCGGTGAAGAGATCTTTCTTTGAAGCTCCCGAGTTTATCGGTGGGCATTTACCGGATTGGTATACCGAGGCCAGAACTGCTGCCTGGACAGAGTATGAAGAATTACCTTGGCCGAAGCGCACGCATGAGGCGTGGCGGTTTTCGGATCTTAAAAAGCTCGCTTTTGATGATATCATCGATGCCAGTGAGGTTGCAGATACTGAGGGAACGGAGTTGATTACCCGATCCGTAGCCCTTGGGGAAAATGCAGGGCGTATTATCCTAGCCAATGACCGCCTCATTGCCGACCCTCTGCTTGATGCCGAATTTGTTGAGAAAGGGGTAATATTTAAACCGCTCTCGCGGGCATTAGTAGAGGACGCTGACCTTGTCAGGTTGTCATTCATGCAGGAACCTGCCCGGCTCGGATCGGCGAAGTTTAGAGCGCTGCATAGAGCGCGGCTTCGTGAGGGGATTTTTCTGCACATCCCTAAGGATGTCGCATTGTCACGGCCGGTGGAAGTCTTCCATTGGCTCTCCGGCGAGAATGCCGCGATCTTTCCACATAGTCTTATTGTTACAGGTTCGGGATCCAGTGCGGCAATTGCGGAATACGTTGCCTCTGCAAACCGGCAGCCGGGATTCTGCGGAGGGGTTACCGACCTGATTGCCGGCGAGAATTCATGCCTCACGCACGTGCGCACTCAGAATATGAGTGAAAAGGCGCATTCGCTGCACGTCAGCTCAAGTCTTGCGGCCGCCGGAGCGAATATTCGCTCCTTTGTTCTAAACCTTGGATGTAAGTGGTCTCGTTCCGAGTTTACGGCCCGCTTAAGTGGGGAAGGGGCCTCTACGGATATGCTTGCTGTCTGTCTTCCCGAGAACGGTCAGGAGATGGACATGCGCACCTTGCAGCTACATGAGCAGCAGCACACCACGAGTAACCTGCTTTACAAGAATGCCCTTTATGACAAAGCACGGACTATTTTTGCCGGGCTGATTATGGTTGAGGAGGGGGCGCATCACACCGATGCCTACCAGACCTGCCGCAACCTCCTGATGAGTGATCAATGTGAGGCAAACTCAATGCCAGGGCTGGAGATCAATGCCGACCAAGTCAAGTGTAGCCATGGATCAACCTCTGGGCCGATTACCGATGAAGAACTGTTTTACCTCCGTGCCCGGGGTATTCCGGAATCCGCTGCTCGCCAGCTGATGACATTCGGTTTCGTGAAGGGCGCAGTTGACGGCATCGGTCACGAGAACCTTGAGCAGGTAGTTCTGGAGAAAATTGACCGCCGCTTTCGCCGTATTCTTTCCTGAGGGAGGGTTTATTGTAGGGGTATTGGTGGTCATTTTGGCACACGAACCTCTACCAAAATATGGTGGGCTTGCGCAGTGGGCGCTGGAAATATGGTGGTGAATTGGAAGAAGATCCTCACAATGAGGAGCTTTCATTCCTGTAATCAGGAATGATCCGGGTAAGTGGCTCCCTTATGAATTCTTTTAGAGCCCAGCTACTGAGCGCTTTCCGTCGCTCGATACGGCTCTGGGACAAATACTTACTGTTGAAGGCTCGCGTCCTTTAGAAAGGTTGATGGGTTACTCTCAATTCGAAAATCAGCTACATGAATTCTCATTATTCATTTAACATCAGTGTGTTATGGTTAAGATTTCTGATTTGAGATTAACAAAGGACAGATAACGGGAATATG
>CALCSP010000760.1 GCA_937893785.1 uncultured Verrucomicrobiales bacterium | reverse complement strand
GTAAGCACACTCCAGTTCGCTAAATCGCTGCTAGACTGATGCTCAACAACGAGGTCAGGATCATTAACAAGTGTCATTTGTATAATCAGGTCGTTTCCGTCAACAGTTGCGCCCGGAAGATTTTCACCGAACCCTGATCCGTTAAATGCATATGATAGCAACTCGTCGGAATCTTGACCAGATTCCTCAGGCTCGAGGCCGGTGGTAAAGAAGTCCTCGACATCCGCAATCCGATTTGCCTCTGGAACATTATAGAGCTCTCGGTATTCCGCGAGCTTCTCAAGGAATTTTTCCTTGGCCGTCTTGATCACAACCCCATCCTCATCCACATCATCCTCAAACTTGGTTTCTCGGTAATAACTACCGTAAGAAGGTAATGACCCACTAAAGGAAAAACCCTGCGCAGTTCTAACCCGTGTCCCGTTACCAGGCAGAGTAGTTAGCTGGTTCTGAAAAATAGGGCTATCACCCACACGGTAAAGCACAGTATCATCACCAATGATTGTCGTGTAGGTGGGAAACCCGAAATATGAACCACTCAGGTTGCCTGAATTATCACTCGCGCTCTGGTCCGCTGTAAAAGTCTTCTCGGTGCCCTCCGTATAGTTAAATGGCGAAAGGTCGGTTAGATCACCATTTTCCAGCGGTGTGGCAATCTTCGTATCCAGGTCGATAAGGTAGTCATAGGGGGAAGTGAACCCGAACGCATCAAGTTCATTTATTGAAACCTTACCGTCTTCATCCAGATCCTGCACCTCAAGGTCAAGAGCCGGTCTCAGGAAAATATTCCGCTGCTTAAGCTCTGTGCCTTTAACCTGTAAATTGATAAATCCGTAATACGTCCGGTAGTCATACTGCCCGCTTGTTGCATCATCACTCGCCTTGTAATCCGACTTACCCGAACCGTTCAGAAACGTATACTCACCAAACCAATAACCCCTCTCTCTCTGCCAAACCTCAAAATCAAGCAAGTCCACGTCCACCGGCTCTTCTTCTTCCGCAACCAGATCAACCGGCAAAAAGAAAAATCCAAGACACAAATATAAAAGTGATGACAGCAGCTTAAGTGGTTTATTAGAAGTCATAATTAAGTCGTCGTTTTGCTCTTTAAAGCCTAATGCTTTTCAAGGAAATTGATCATAATAAGTTTAAATCCTTATCAAAAACTAAAACGACTTTAAGAAAGCCTCGTTACCTTTGCAAGCTTCTCTACTTAGATCAATTTTCCCATACCACAAAAACTAGCACTTCCCGGCATGAAGGCATGCTTACAGGATTATTGCTTCCAGAGCACTTCCTTAATAAGGAATTCCATAATCATTCCATAAATTTCAGATTGAAGGACAACCATCCATTCCTCGGACACAGGATTCGTTCCCATTTCCTCCATATCGGAATGCAAGTCATGCCTGTAATGCAGAACAAGTCTTGCCTGATTCAATGCACTGCACCAACTCTCAGCATGAGAATCAGCCAGAGTCATCGAATAATAATCGTAACCATCTGAATCCCAAATACTCGCCGAGGATATATCTGCGGCAACCACATCAAGCGCCTTGTTAAAAGCATGCCTAATTTCCGGTCCGGTATACTCACTCCAATCCTCCTCGATGGACAATGCCGCTGCCTTATCTAAGCCAGCTGTTGGCGCAATCGGGGATGGATAAAGGCGCTCTATTGCCTTCTCACAACCGGAAGGGTCCGCAGCTTGTTGAATACGTGAGAGCAAAAGATACTCAAGCTCTGAGACTTTTTCCAGAGACCATCGCCCATCACTATGGCGTCTTAACTCCATCTGATCAATATCACTCAACAGGTTCCATCGCAGCCAGTAACTGGTAAGACTGCAACTGCTGCACAAACAACTCAGCTTTCTCTCTATCGCCCGTCCAGACTATTGCCCTGCCCTTGTTATGCACCTGTAACATGAGTTCGGTAGCCTTTTGCTCCGAATATCCAAAAATGCGACGAATCACCATAGTCACGAAACTCATAAGGTTGACAGGATCATCAAATATCAAAACCTGCCATGGCGGTGCTAGGCTTTGATCTTCCTTGATATCGGCAACAGGAAGCACCTCAACCTCGGCACTGGAATTTATGACAATCATTGACATGCAAAACCAACACCTTTCTGCCATCCAGTTAAATACTCTGAAAGTGCCTTACGTATTGAGTCAGTAGACGCGATGACATCTCGCGAGAATATCTGCTGCCACTGCTCAGAATTTTCCGGCATGCACCCGGCAATTCCAGCCCCCATACTCCATTCAAGATATGCATAAGCCATTACCGCCTGCAATAACGGTAAACTAAACAACGTTGCATGAAGCGCGAATGCTGTCGTAAAACTACATTCCGGACGTTTATTGCGAAGTTGACGTAACAAGCCCATGCCCCGCCCCTCTCCTCTAGCCAGAAAAACCGCTGATGCAGACAAACTCAGTCTTTGAGCTGCCAATGCAGGCAACTGACCCAACAACTTGTCATCAGCCGAGATAATGCCTTTTATATTTCCGGCGCATGATGATTGAAAAATGAAAGCAAAATGTGGCAGCAGAATACCTTGGAAACATTCGCTGTAGAATCGTTCCCATGACTGCTCTTCTTTGAGATAAGCCAATGGGCCATGTCCACGTATGCCATGACAGGCATTGCTGATCGCTCGCCACATGTCGGCTCCGTCTCCGCCAATATCATGGCGTATAAAATCTCCATTCACATCACGCATACCATCAAAGTCAGCATTTGATATAGATACTACAGGATCAAAAAGAAAACCACTGAACATCAGGAGGTCTTTTTCCAGATCACTTCCTGAACCCTGCTCATCTCATTAAATTCACTATTGGTCTTGTCCTTGTATCCTGCCAGATGCAATAATCCGTGGACGATATACAATAGTAGCTCTGCCTCTGTGGAATGCCCATACTCCGCAGCTTTTTTCTCTGCTACGTCAGCACAAACTATAATTTCACCATGATCAAAGGTAATGACATCGGTTTCCGTCGGGTCATTCAGAAATCTTCTATGCACCTCGGAAATTTCTGCTGAACAAACAATACTAACCTCAACCTTTTTC
>CALCSP010000759.1 GCA_937893785.1 uncultured Verrucomicrobiales bacterium | reverse complement strand
TGTATTTTGACGGGCAGATGCACATCACCTACACATTGGCACCCGAGTTGATTGAATATGCCCGCAAACGTTATCCGGATCAGGTCCGCAACGAGCTCTATCTGGGCACCTACTTTATCCGTTCCAATGTCACCCGCGAGCCATTTACCGATCCGCGCGTGCGCATGGCCTTCTCCAAGGCAATCGACCAACAGTCCATGATCACCAACGTCCTAAAAGGTGGCCAGAAACCGGCAGGCGGACTGGTGCCGCCCTTTGGTGATTACCGGCCTGCCAAAACAATCGGATTCGACCCGGAGGGAGCCCGCAAGTTGCTTGCCGAGGCCGGTTATCCCGGTGGAAAAGGAATTCCCGAGATTGAATTCCTCACCACTGACAAGGAAACATCGAAAGCTATGGCCGAGGCGCTACAAGCTATGTGGAAGGATAACCTAGGGGTAAGCATCAGGATCAGGCAAATGGAATGGACCTCCTACATCACAACCATGTTCGAGAAGGATTACGGCCTGGCCGCGGGGGGCTGGATCGGTGACTACATGGACCCACTGACATTTCTGGACATGTGGATGAAAGACGGTGGCAACAACCGCACCGGCTGGCATAATGAAGAATTTGAAGCTCTGCTCAAAAAAGCCGGAAATACCGGCGACCCTAAAGAACGCTACCGGGTATTGGAGGAAGCCGAGGCACTCTTCCTTTCCGAGACACCTATCCTTCCCCTCTACTGGTATACACGAAACTATCTGATCCACCCCGACGTCAAGGGTTGGGATCCGCTAATCTTGGACAACCATCCCTACAAGTTCCTCCGGCTTGAACGGAACCCGAACCTCTCAGAGCAAAATCCAAATCGCTAATGCTTCGATTTATTGCCAGCCGACTCCTGCAGGGACTCTTTGTCCTCTTTGCCCTCTATACGATTACGTTCTTTCTGGCAAAGGCCATGCCGGGCGAACCCTTCACAACGGAGAAAAATCTCTCCGAGGAATCCAAGGCCTATCAACGGGCTCTATACGGCTTGGATAAACCGATACTGCACCAGTATTTAATCTACCCGAAAAACATCATTACGGAGGGATCGTTGGCGGTATCCACCAGCAAGGGACGACCGGTTAAGGATATCATCTCTCAATCATTTAAGGTGTCAGTCGTCCTCGGCCTGAGCGCACTTGGCATTGCCATTTGTATCGGGGTTCCTATCGGAGTCATATCGGCTGTGCGCAGAAACAGCTGGGTGGACTGGGGCACCATGGCCGTTGCCATGATTGGTATCTGTGTGCCGGCGTTCACCATTGGCCCCTTATTGCAGATTTTCATTGCTGCCAATCTTCCGGGCATCAAGGTCGCAGGATGGGGCAACCCACAGGACATCCTTTTACCAGCCATTACCCTCGGACTTTCAACGGCCGCTTACCTTGCCCGCCTAACTAGAGGCGGGATGCTCGAAGTTCTTTCTCAGGATTTTATCCGCACAGCACACGCCAAGGGAATCCCAGCCAGCAAGGTCATCACGCGCCATGCCCTGCGCGGCGGAATCCTCCCCTCCGTCGCCTTCATCGGACCTGCCTTTGCCGCTCTCATCAGCGGCTCTTTCATTGTCGAGACCATCTTCCAGGTGCCTGGCATGGGACAGCACTTTGTTAATGCCGTCATCTCACGCGACGAGTTCCTGCTCTTAGGCGTAGCCCTCTTCTTTGGTTTCTTAATTGTGATCATGAACCTCGCCGCAGATATCCTCACCGGAATTCTCGATCCGCGGGTGCGTATTACAGACAACTCCCCGAAATAAAAGAATGAATTCAAACGCTCAGGATACCGCAAGCACTGAAGGGCAAAACGACTACTCGTTGTTGCAGGCGGAGCGCGGTTCTTCACTGTGGCGCGATGCCTGGTTGCGCATGGGCAAAAACAAGGTCGCCATAGTAAGCCTCGTCGTCTTCATCATCACTTGCCTGCTCTGCTTCGGGTTCGCATGGTTCTGCAAGGACCCTATCCAGCAAAATTTAACCAATAAGTTTGCGGCACCTTCCAGCGAGCACTGGCTGGGAACCGATGCGATGGGACGGGACCTTTTCTCGCGTATCCTCTATGGCGGTCAGGTATCCATCCTAGTTGGCCTAGTCGCTACCTTTGTCGCCGTGACCATTGGTGTCACCTATGGTGCCATCTCCGGCTTCTATGGCGCCCGCATCGATGCCATTATGATGCGTATCGTAGACACCTTGCTCTCCATTCCATTTCTGATGGTGGTGATCGTCCTGCAGGCAGTGCTCTCGGAGTGGTCGTCTACCACCTCAAAATGGATCGTCGAAAACTGGGGGTGGAACAAGGAGTTCACCAACAGAGCAACCAACGTCCTGCCGCTTTTCTTCGCGCTGGGCCTTTTTGGCTGGCTAACGCTTGCCCGCATTGTTCGAGCCCAGGTCTTAAGCCTAAAGGAACGGGAATTTGTCGAAGCAGCCACTTCCCTCGGCCTGTCCAGACTGCGCGTGCTCTTCCGGCACATCATTCCCAACACCCTCGGCCCTACCGTTGTTTATGCCACCCTTACCGTACCCGGTTTCATCATGTATGAAGCAACGCTTTCCTACCTTGGACTCGGTGTGGAATCGCCCAACAGCTCCTGGGGAATCCTTATCAAGGAAGGAGCCAACTATCTGGAAACCAACCCACAACTACTAATCCTTCCCGGCATCCTCTTCTCTTTAACACTTTTCGCACTGAATTTCCTCGGCGATGGACTGCGTGACGCGCTTGATGTGCGAGCCTCCAAGGACTAGGAAAACTTCCCCGACTCATTGCCATGCCACTGCTCGAAGTCAACGAATTAAAGACCCACTTTCACACCCGTAATGGTATCGTGCGGGCAGTTGACGGAGTCTCCTTTTCCCTAGAAAAAGGACAGACGGTGGGAATTGTAGGTGAATCCGGTTCCGGAAAATCGGTAACGTGCTATTCCCTGCTTGGCCTGATCCCAATGCCACCGGGAAAAATCGAAGGAGGTAGTGCCCTCTTTGATTCCATCGACCTGCTCAACTGCGGGGAAAAGAAATTGCGAGAGGTCCGCGGGAAGCGCATCAGCATGATTTTCCAGGACCCCATGACTTCACTCAATCCATACCTGCGCATTGCAACGCAAATTACCGAACCCCTGCGCCTGCACATGGGGATGGACAAGAATCGGGCCCTTAAGGAGGCCATCAAGGCACTGGGTGAAGTCGGCATTCCCGAACCGGATAAACGTATCCAGATGTATCCGCACGAATTCTCGGGAGGCATGCGCCAGAGGGTGATGATTGCCATGGCCCTGATCACAAAACCGGAAATTCTCATCGCCGATGAACCTACCACGGCTCTTGACGTCACCGTGCAAAAGCAAATCCTCGACCTCATCAAGGAGCGTCAACAGGAACTCGGCACTGCGGTGATCTTCATCACCCACGACCTAGCAGTGATCTCCGAGGTGTGTGACGAGATCAACGTGATGTATGCCGGGAATATCGTCGAGCGCGCCAAGGCTGATGAACTCTTTCAAAAACCTCTCCATGCCTACACCCGTGCACTACTGAAATCAATCCCGGCAATGCATGCCAAAGGCGAGGAGTTATATACGATTCCAGGCTTACCCCCTGATGTTTCAAAACTCATTCGCGGCTGTGCATTCCGTCCTCGCAATGAGCTTGGAGATCCTGAACAATGTCTGCCAAATAAGCCAACTCTAAAGGACACCGGCAACGGTCACTGGGTCCAGGACTGTCCAGGCTGCCTCGCATAACCCATTAACCCGCATGTCTTACCTTCAGCTCATCGATCTCAAGACTCATTTTCCTGTTAAGAATTCTGAGCCCATCAAAGCAGTGGATGGTGTCAGTCTCGAGATAGTAAAGGGTGAGATCCTTGGCCTAGTGGGGGAATCCGGATGCGGCAAATCCACGCTATCGCGTACTGTCATGCAATTAATTGCCCCAACTGGAGGCAGGGTCATCCTCAACGGCGAGGAACTGACCTCACTCAATGATGATGAAGTGCGTCGCCGTCGGCTTGACTTCCAAATGATATTTCAGGATCCCTACGCCTCCCTCAATCCCCGCATGACGGTATTCTCAACACTTGCCGAGGCATTGCGCACCCGCCAACCGCATCTCAAAGACGGAAAACTCAACCAGGCGATTGCAGAACTCATGGAACGTGTCGGCCTTGATTGGCGCTATATCCGAAATTACCCGCATGAATTCTCCGGTGGTCAGCGGCAGCGTATCGCTATTGCCCGGGCACTGGCCCCGCAACCAAAGCTTATTATTGCTGATGAGCCTGTATCCGCACTCGACGTCTCCATCCAGTCACAGATCCTGAACCTCCTCAAGGGCTTAGTCGCTGATCTGGACCTGACCATGATTTTTATCTCCCATGATCTTAGTGTGGTGCGTTACATTGCTGACCGTATCGCCGTGATGCATTTCGGAAAAATCGTTGAGCTCGGAGAAAGTGAACAGCTCATGGAAAATCCCAGCCACGATTACACCAAGGAACTGCTTGCCGCCATCCCCAGAATCCGCGACAGGACCTGACCATGAGGCATTCATCAATTTTTCTTCCTGCTCTCACCGCGCTGATTCTTGCCTGCGCCGTCTCTCCGGTGCACGCAGAAGAATCTGCTGACGGCAATGAGAAACTGACCCATGAACTAAAGCAGGTCTTTGAAAAATGGTCACAGGCAATGCAAAAACAGGACCGCAAGCTTTGGGAACAAACAACAGCCAGATACCGGCAGATTGGCATCCGCAACATGATTGTCTCGCAGAAGAAAAACTGGCCCGGCGCCCTGTTCGAGAGCCCGGTCAGCCCACCTGATATCAGCGACATGCACCTTGCACGAACGATGGCCAAAGGTGTAACCGCCCAACTTGTCTATTTCGGTCGGCCCAATTTCGGAGTTGAAGAAGATTCCGAGGTTCCTGACGGCCTCCTCTTTCTGATGTTTATTAAAGAAAAAAACGATTGGAAGTTCAGCACTTCGCGTTTTATGAGCCTTGCTGGAGCCGGAGAAATAACCGAAGCGGCAACGAAGGGTGACTACTCATTCCTGGATACTGCGCAATTTGCACCGCCCGGCAAAATACCTCCACTACCTAAATTATGTCCAAAGCCGGAAATTGTCGGATATATCGAAATCGTCTCGATCGGCTACCGGACACATGCAAATGTGGCTGACCGTTCACGGCACACGGTCATTGATAACGTCCACAAGGCATTGATTATCGGCGGGCTCAAGGCTGGAATTAACCAGGTCTTTGTGGAAGCCACGCCGTTACCCGTGCAACCGTTAGAGCCAGGTGGAAAGCCAAGAGAAAAACACTTTGAATTCAGTATCTATCGGCAAACCTCACAACCTGACCAACCATTAAAGCGAATCTATCACTCAGGAGAAAACATCAAACCTGGTCGTTTTAAGGTCATCGTCCGTGGGAATGGTTGACCGATCCGTTCAGGGGTTGACCAGCCGCTTGAGTGCACCCGAGAGGGCCTTTACCACTCGGGTGTATCGCGTAAAGTCGATCTTATCCGGTGTATCAGAGCTCTTGTGATAGTGCGGATAGCGGTAAGTAGCCGTGTCAGTGACCATGAGTCCCTGATAACCAACCTGCCAAAATGACCAGTGATCTGACCACCCTATCCCAGGAAGATCAGCAGGCAACGCCGCCTTCTGGACCGGGAAATCCGAAACACTTCGGAAATGCTCATAGAACACCTCGATCAAAGACTTGGAACTCTGATTGCCAACGATGCCGACAAAGTTCCCAGTATCCGGATAAAACTTCCTTAACCCCGGGGGAAACCGCTGGCTATTTTCTTCATCTGTATAATACCCGAGGGAATCCAGACTAATCATCCCTACAATCCTCTCT
>CALCSP010000758.1 GCA_937893785.1 uncultured Verrucomicrobiales bacterium | reverse complement strand
ATGACGGGTGGAGGATCTGGAAGAGGTAAGGTCGGAGTTGCTGAGGACGGCAGCCCGATGAATGTCTATAATGCGGGAATGAGAGGAATGAAGGGTTCACCTGACGAAGGGGGCGTACGTGTGCCGTTTTTTGTTCGTTGGACAGGGAAATTGAAGCCGGGGCGGGATGTCGCTGCATTGTCTGCGCATATTGACCTTTTGCCCACGCTGGCTGAGCTTGCTGGCCTCCGGGAGCTCCCGAAAAACCAAGTGGAAGGACGTAGCCTTGTTCCTTTGCTCATTGACCCCAAGGCAAAATGGAAGCAGCGACATCTTTTTACGCAGATTGCCAGATGGAAAACCGGTTCAGAACCTGATGAGCACATGTGGAAGAAGTATGCCGTGCGCAATCATCGTTATCGCCTTGTGGTCGACCAGCTTTATGATATGAAAAAAGATCCCAACCAGACGGTGAATATTGCAGATAAACACCCGGATGTGGTTCAGTCGATGCGTGCTGCATACCAGGAATTCTGGAAGGAAGCACGACCCTTGATGGTTAATGAAACAGTGCCAATGTCTCCCACTCGCCCGTTTCATGAATGGTTCAACAAGCAGAAGGCCACGGAGGGTATTCCTATGTGGAAGGCGCCTTCCCTTTAGGTGTTCATCCCGGCTGCTATCAGGTAAAGAGTGAGGCAGTAGCAATAATGAACTGCTGGGGGCACCTATCAGCGCATTATACATATTTCACTGGTGAAACTATTCATCTCAATTCCCGGTATTGCAGGCCTCTGGATAATTTTGGTTGTTCCTTTTATAGGCTGTCAGAGGAATGATGTAGAGTCTGTAAGTCAAGAAGATGGGAAGTGGCACAATGATCTCGTGGCACTGAAAGTCCGGAGGCTTGAGCGCCCGGACAGGATAGTTCCGTCTATTTCGATGTCTTTGACAAGCAGTGGTTCTAAAGAGCAAATCAAGGATGCGTCGCCCAACTGGCGGAGTGAACGGTTAAGCAAGTTGGCTCTGGATGAATTGACTGCTATTTTCAAGTCAGGTGTAAAACGGGAAGGTGCTTTTACTGAGAATTTCCGTGCATCCCCAGCTCTTCCTGACCATCTTGAAATGACTGCTGAAACGGTCTCGGGAATTTCAGAGTGGCGTCCAGTCCCAGATCCGAAGTGGCTGAATGGTGACCAGTTCACGGATTCGGTAAAAGGGCTGATTGCTAGGTTTCCGCTTCGCACTAAGCTAAAGCTAACCAGTGTAAGAGTTGTGTCAGAACAGCTGGAAACTGAGGTGATAGCTGTGCATGTTGGAAAAGGAGTGCAAGCAACTGTTAAGTGGGCTGGAGTCTGGGATATAAGTCAGGGTGATAGGTTGGGGTTAGTGGAGCTGAATATGAGTGAATACGTGGAAGTTCGTTCCTCATCAAAGCTTCTATATGTTGATTCAACTGAGGAAGTGATGGGGAATACCCCGCATTTTTACCCACAAGTTACGACAAGCATCGCCCAGTGGGCTGGGGCTATAACAGGTTTGTCAGACATGGCATTAACAGGTCATCATGGAGTAGCTGTTGGAGATGTTGATGGAGATGGGCGTGAAGATCTTTTTGTGTGTGATGGCGGTGGGTTGCCAAATCGACTCTACAGGCAGTGTCCCGATGGAAGTGTTGAGGATATTTCTCGTTATTCAGGTGTAGACTGGCTGGAGGATTCCCGAGCCGCATTGCTTATCGATATTGATAATGATGGGGATCAGGATCTGGTTGTGGCAACAATTGCCATGGTTGTCTTTGCTGAGAATGACGGGCGTGCCCGGTTTACCGTCAGGGGTGGATTTGCCGGTGCACAGTATCCGTTTTCCCTGAGTTCGGCTGATTATGACCTGGACGGTAACCTTGATGTTTATATTTGTGTGTATGGGGAAGGTGATGCGGATTCTGCGGGGAGGGGATTTGCGTCACGGATTCCTGTTCCTTTTCATGACGCCCAGAATGGGGGCAGTAATGTATTGCTGAAAAACTTGGGTAAGTTTGCCTTTGCTGATGTGACTGATGACGTTGGCTTGCAGAGCAAGAACAATCGCTGGAGTTTTGCTGCAAGTTGGGAGGATTATGATCGCGATGGTGATGTTGACTTGTATGTGGCAAATGACTTTGGGCGTAATTGTCTCTACAAGAACAATGGAGGTGAATTCAACGAGATTGGGGAAGGGGCCAGGGTTGAGGATACTGCTGCCGGAATGTCGGTTTCATGGGGGGATTATAATCGTGATGGTCGCTTTGACCTGTATGTAGGAAACATGTTTTCTGCAGCTGGGCGTCGGGTTTCAATACAGGATGAATTCGCCTCGGGCAGGGATGTCAGCGCGGTCATGGGGTTACGCCGTATGGCGGTGGGTAACACATTGTTTGAAGGTGCGGAAGGAGGTTTTAATGAAGTTCCTGACGCAGGGGGGAGTGTAATGTCTCGCTGGGCGTGGAGTTCAGGTTTTGTGGATATTGATAATGATGGCTGGGAGGATATCGTCGTGGCCAACGGCTACCTCACCGGCTGGGCATTAAAGGATGATCTGTGAAGTGTGTTCTGGCGGGAGGTCGTCT